>NZ_WSPP01000109.1:0-1038 GCF_009767705.1 Myroides sp. LoEW2-1
GAGAGTACATTATTTCTTGTTTGCTCATCTCTTTATTATTTCAAGCAAACTTACTACCTTACGTTAGCTTATGAAATATGGGCTTGGTCGGGTGGATACAAAAGGACTTAGTTTTAATTAGCTAAGTCTTTTTAGTATCATCTGCAACTATCTCGGTACACCTGAGTATATGTATAATGCTACGGGGGACTTGGTCTGGCATGGTGTCTTAGATATCTACGGACGTATCGACATGAAGGTAGGTAAGCGGATGGACTGTCCCTTTAGATATTAGTTGCAGTATGATGACTTAGAGAGTGGTCTATACTATAACCGCTTTAGGTATTATAGTCCTGATATGGGGAATGTATGTGAGTCAGGATCCTATTGGGTTGATGGGAGGTATGGCGCTGTATGGGTATGTGCATGATGTGAATGGGTGGCTGGATCCTTTTGGGTTGTCAGCTTTAGGTGGAGGATAAGGACCTGTAAGAAAAGTTAACAAAAATATGGGAGGCGAAGTTAATCACATGCCTGCAAATTCGGCTACCCAAAATGCTGGTGGATTAGGAGGTAAAAAGATATCTAAGTATAAAGGACTTGGAATTCTAATGGATGTTGCAGATCATCAGAAAACAGCTAGTTGGGGGTCATTTGATTCTGCTGTTATATGGAGGTAAGTTCAAGAAGATTTGATTAGAAGAGGTAAGTTTGGAAAAGCAATGGAAATGGATATAAGAGATGTGACACGCAAATTTGGAAATAAGTATAATGATGGAATGAAAGATATGATAGATTATGCAATAGATAAACAATATATAACTAAACAAGAAGGAAAAAGATTAAAGCGAAAATACTTACATCATTAATATGAAAATAAATATTGAAAGTAGAACCTCGATAAATAATAATTATTTAGGAACTAAGAAAAATAAGATAGTTGAAGACATTGATAATATTACCTATTATTATGAATTAAATGCACAAAATGAAATAGAAACTTTATCTGTACGTTCTTGTGATGAATTTAATTTAGATAAGGAAAAGGTTACATATAAT
>NZ_WSPP01000110.1:0-8618 GCF_009767705.1 Myroides sp. LoEW2-1
GTATTTACATATTGTTATTTTCTGTTTTTGAAATGTTAAAATATGTACTTATTGAGAATATTTGCTTTTGTTTGTTTCGACTATTTCTACTTGAAACTCTATTTTTTATGTGACGTATTGAAAAAAAAATTAACAGAAATATTTTTATTACATAGTTATTTGACAAATTTGTGTGCGCGTTTACACAAGTAAAAATACCCTCAAACTATAACGTTGAGGGTATTGATATTGTGTATTTTTTAGTTGACTAATTATTGTCCCAAATAGCGATTAAGTACTCTTAAAGCTTTTTCTTGTTTATACTGCTCTAAGAAGTTTTTGGTGTTCTTGTTATACTTAGCTGAATGAATATCAAAAATTTTGTTTTTATCATTGTTCTTAAAGATCAATTCTCCTGTATATTTAGCCGTAACTATATTTTCTCTGTCGTCTTCAAATTCTACAGAAATAGTGTAGACATTGTTTTGGTTTGTAACAATTATTTTTCCACTCTTGGCTGGAGCCGCATCTTTAAAATCGCTATTTTTTAAATCAAAGTACCAAGTACCCCAATCAAAACCTGCTTCAAATCCCTCTCCAAAACCTGCCATATTTGGTGCTTCTGGTCCTATATTATAAGTACCTGATGGAATAGAAGTTTTTTGGTTTAATTCCGTATATAAAGCAATGCGCATATATTCCCCTGAGCCACCTACTGCCCAATAGTTATCAGGATCTGTTTTTAAGTCTTTATTGTACAAGTAAATATTCCATCTGTTATTCTGCAATCCATTAATAGGCGAAGCACCTTGAAATTCTAAATAACCAATATCTAAGTTGCCAACTGTCCTATTCTCTTTTAATGATGTTATAGTAGCTTCATCTCCTTGTCTAATAGGTCCATTGTATTTTCCTAAATGACGAGTTCCATCAGATAACTCAAGATTAAATCTCACCTCTTGACCTTTTGGTGTTTCTATGACTTTAATGAAAGAATTATCTCGTATATACACCTTTCGATTTATTTGTTTGTCGCTATCTCTGTGTTCAAAATAGGCATATCGGTACACAGGTTCTTCTTTTTCAATGTCTTTAGATGTTGCAATATAGAAGCTTCCCTTATCAAAAGTTGTAGAAGCTTGATACGTCTTATTAGGTATTTTTGCTTCCCATGCTTTAGGTGCTTTTTCGTCATAAAGAGATAGTGAAACGCGGTAGCCGTCCCCGTCAAGTTCACCATAGTTATTTGTTTTTCCAGCAGCAAAAAATGTCATGTACTGTCCGATATTGGGATGTTTGTATTCATCATCTCCCCAATACCAACCATTTTGCAAGGTATATTCGGTGTGATAAAGGGGCTGAATATCAATTGCATCATTAAATTTTACAGTGTAAGTTAATTGATTGCTATCGACAATTGTACCTGTAATACTGTATTTATTCTCTTGATTGATAATTTCTAACTCTGCAGATTGAATAGTTAGTTTTTCATTTTTATTGATTAGATTGCTTTCAGGTGATAAGGTGTAGAGTAGTTGATCTGTTGAGAGTATATATTTATGAGATTCAATGTTAGGTTCTAACAAATCTACACTCTCAATTTTTTTAGAAATTAAACTTAATTCAAGTTTAGTGTCCTCTCCACTTAAAGTTAGATTGAAAAAACCTTTGTCATCTAATGTCTTTAGGTAAGTTCCTTGACCTTTAGTTAGGGCCAATTCGTTTTTTGTTTCTTCTTCTTTCGAAGGAGTTGATGAGTCGTCATTACTACACGAGCTCGTAATACTTGCCATGGAAATAAAGCAAGCTAATACAAATAGTTTTTTCATTTTTCAAGTTTTTAGTTTTGGGTTAGTTTAATTGTTAATGTATTTAACAATACAATATTGCTAAAATATAAAAATATTTGATTGTTTTAAGTTTTATTGACAAAAAATGTCTTTTTTGTATTTTTGTTTAAATAATTGTTTTCGATATAAGTATCGGATACAAGATTTAGATCAAAAAATAGAATTGATTTGCCCAAAGAATAATGGGTGAAAATAGGAAGTAGGATGAGTATTCGGTAGAGAAGTGGGGGACGTTTTTGTTTTGATTTAACAAAGTAGAATAGAGGATAAAACAAAAAATCCCTTGAATTATATTCAAGGGATTAACAAAGGCAGTAAGTTACTGTATAAATTTATAATAACGAGCACCTATCAAATGAGGTATCTCTTGTTCTATCCTATCAAGTATGAATTCATTACAAGCTTGTTTTAATGGAGATTTTCTCTCTTTTTTGTGCAGTGCAATATAGGTGTCAAAATCGATTGCTTCAGATTCTTCAATCGCAGTGAAAATGGACTTTGAAGGCATTCCCTGCAACCATTCTGATTGTACTTCTCCCTCAAATACCTTTGATTTAGAGCCTGATCCATAAGCGACAAATCCAAGTTTCGAGTTTTCGATATTTTCACTTGTCTCAGCGAAGTGAGTCAGTGTTGACAAGAGTCCTAAAAAAATAGAGCCAGTATAGATATTTCCCACGTTTCCAGAAGCTATTTCTGAAGGGGCAATTTTGTCTTTGACCAATTCCATGTACTTTTCTGATTTGGCAAATGCTTTAATTTGATCTTTAGCATCTTCCGCTGTGATATCAATTAAATCAGGATTTTCCAACAATACAATTTCATGAAAAGTTCTACGGCCTTGGTAGCAGTAAGGTAGGTGCATTAAGATAGCCTTCCAGTGTTGATATACTTTTTCACTTTGTCTATTGTTTAATTCTTTAAAGTGGGTGTAGGCCTCTGTAATTCTATTGATATAACACTGATTTGAATACTGACCTTCAAATACAGGTTGATCTTTGTGCAAAGTTATTTCCCCTTCTTCAATACCGTGCCAAACTTGATTTGTATCCTTTCCTGTTATTAGCTTTTTCTCGAGTGTGCGATACGGTTTAAAGAAGTCAAATACACTCTCAGTGGCTACACCAGTTTGTGAGCTAAATGCAATCATACGTGGATTTGTACTAATAAGTAGGGCAATAGCACCAGCACCTTGTGTGTACTCTCCTGTAGAAGCTAAGTCATACTTGGCATAATCCGTAGCGATAACGATGGCTTTTTTTGTAGGATTTGCTTTGATGAAGTCTATCGCATTCTGCATAGCATCCACTGCTCCTATACAAGCAAAAGTATGATCAACAGCATCGCAGTTTCTAAAAGTTCCTTGTCCGTATACTTGTTCTAATAATCCCAGTGTATATGATGCAATAGGTTTAGAGTTATCTATCCCACTTTCTGTTCCAACATAAATCTTAGCTATTTCTTTCGGAAGTATATTTGGATTGTCTTTAAGTAGATTATGAGCGGCATTTGCAGCCATCGTCACTACATCTTGAAAAGTATCTAACAAAGCCATCTTTTGTAAACCTAAACCTTTGGTAAGTTTCAGAGGTTCAATATTTCTCGCTTTGGCTAAGGTCTCTATAGGCAAGTGAATTTTAGGGATAAAATATGCTAAACTATCTATTCCAACTTTCATTTTAATCATTGATTTTTGTGAATGGTAAAATTACAGGCTATTCGAATAAATAACTAAATTAATTGGATTAATTTTTTCTAATAATGCTATGTTAATGGTTTAGAGATGATAATAGTGCTGATTTTTATTGATGGGTTAAAGTACTAATCTCCTATTCGTAAATTAACATAGGTATGGTTTCTATTTATTTTAGTTTGTGTCTGTTTAGTTCTTTAAATAATCTAATTTTGTAGCAAATCTCAAGATAATGAAAGATAGCAAGAAAACACAAAAGAAACTACACCAACGCAACAAGCATCACAATTTATATGATTTTGATAAATTGAAACAAGTAGTACCTGAGTTAGGAAATTTCATTATTAAGAATCCCTCTGGTGTTGATACCATTGATTTCGCCATTCCAGAAGCAGTTCTTTTGTTGAATAAAGCGATATTGATGAAGGATTACAAGATAACATTTTGGGAAATGCCAAAGACAAATCTTTGTCCGCCAATACCTGGTCGTGCAGATTATATCCATTATATAGCAGATTTGTTAGCGGAAGGAAATCAAGGAAAGATTCCTACTGGTAAGAGTGTCAAAATATTAGATTTGGGAATAGGAGCTAATGTTATTTACCCTATTATAGGCGTAGCCGAATATGGATGGGAGTTTGTAGGTTCTGAGTTAGACGTTGTTTCTATCAAAACTGCGAGTCATATAGTAGAGCATAATCCCCACTTAAAAAGCCATGTTAGTATTAGACAACAAACATCAAAGCGAAATATTCTTAAAAACATTATAGGAGAGAAGGAGTACTTTGATGTTGTTATTTGCAATCCTCCTTTCTTTAAATCAAGAGCAGAAGTAATGGCAAAGACCACCCAAAAACTAAAGAATTTAGGAAAAGAAGTGGTTGGAAAACCTATTCAAAATTTTAGTGGACAGAATAACGAACTTTGGTGTGAAGGAGGAGAGAAAGCTTTTATAACGAATTATATCTACGAAAGTAAACACTTTAAAAGGCAAGCTGTATGGTTTACTACTCTTGTATCAAATAAGGATAATTTAAAGCCACTTGAGTCATTGCTTAAACGCTCAGAAGTAAAAGAGGTGCGTATTATCAATATGGAACAAGGAAATAAAGTAAGTCGTATCTTAGCTTGGAAGTATTAAGCTACTTCATAATTGTGATTTATGATATTAAAATATTTATCTTTAGTGTGTTAAAATTAACATACTATGCAAAATATTGAGCGAAAATTAAAAGAATACCTGGATTCTTCTTCGGTTACAATACAAGAGATTTTGATGGTTTCTAATATAGAACATCCAAAATGGGAGGACAACTCTCACATTATCAAATTAGCTATTGAGCAGATTTTACAACCTGTTGGGGCTCTCCCAGATGAGTATGTATATAGCTATGTTGGAATGCACTTGAAAATACCAGTTGTAGGTAAGCGCCATAGTATTGGTTTTATAGTAACAAATTTAAGAGTGTTGGTACAAGGTGATGTTTCATTTGTAGGAAGAAATACAGGGGCTTTGGGATATCAGTTTACTCAAAACCAAGATGCGAAGGAACTCTTTAACAAAGTATGGAATGACTTTACTGTAAAGTTTAAACTTGATATACCAAAAGAACAGCTGAAAGCCATGCAAGTAGCTTTGCGTGAAGTTATCCAAATCATTTTGCCTGAAATTCAGAGCCTTAATATTTTGCCTGACGAAGTTAAAAAAGCAACAACAATCAAGGGTAGGATAATGGAGTTGGGAATTAAAAGCGAATTAAAGCCATTTGAAGATAATAAGAAAAACTTTGTAAAGTTTATGGATAAGTACCATGTTGCAGATGTTTTGTACGGTGTAGTCATGAAGCCGCTTTTGGCCTCACCTTATGGATTGGTGATTACTCCTACAGGTATTACAAGTCGCGACTTAATGGAAGAATGCGTTTCGAGTACATGAGAAGAAATAAAGGATAACCCAGCCAGAATGGGGAGCAAAGAAGATATGATTCTCATTGGTGAAAAAGAACACTTTATAGCTAATGTCGAGAAGAGTACAACTCCAGCAATGGTTGTTTTGTTGAACGAAATAGCGAATAGTGAGATTGCGTTATAGAATAGTAATATAAAAACGATAAGCATGGGTTCAGTATCCATGCTTTTTTGTTTAGGAGTACAATATCGCTAATATTTATCTTGTAAATATGTCCTAATTTGCAAATTATGAAATGCCACTTAACCAGAAGATTTGTCAACTACATATTGTTGCACTTGACTTCTTGTTAGCTATTGCTTTTAACTTAGAGTGAATATTGAGTTAACTACATAAACAACAAGTTAGTTTGGAATGGTATCATTTCATGCTTATTGTAACTCTTTGATTTTGTTAATTGATTACTTCTAATTTTGCATTTGCTCTATTCTCTATGAGAGATAAATAAGATCCCTTTAGTTTAGTGTCGAAGGTTCCCTTGTAAACGTCTTATTGGAAGATTGTTCGGATATTGTTGGGTAAAAGCCCTGTTTTCCGCACTATATCCGAACAATCTCCGAACAAACCTCCTACAATCTTTGAACAACGTCCATATTTAGTGGCCTCAGAAGCTGTTTTGTAAAATGTCGAAATAAGTTGAATGTGTGTTAAGTTGGTGGTAATGAGGTGTTTTGTGTTTTTTAAGCAAAAGTAGGAGATATAGGTAATATTAGATCATAGATTTAGGGGAGATAGAAGTCGTGTGTTTAAGGTTTACTTAACTATAATTATCCTGGATTACGCATTAGCCAAATACTATAAAGCAATTCTATTTCATATCTCTTTCATTAGTTATAAAACCATACTATAGTATGCTTCACTCACTAATTCAGAGCTATTTTGTATAATTACTTTTCGTTTATATGTCTATCGCGTAATCTGGGATTAATATATAATTTCATAGATAAAGGGAGAATAGAAATACAGTTTCAGAAGTTAAATCTCAATGGAACACCTCCAAGAGTAAAACAAAAAAGAGAGAGTAAACTATTGGTTTTCTATGCGAAGTTTAGAGATTTTGTAACTACCTTTATCAAGGTCAGACACTGGATAGTGAAATGCTTCAGCATTCAACGACTTCTTAATTTAAAATAATAAAGAGGGAGTTAAACTGGACTGGCATATAACCGATTCCGTTACTACGACCCTGAGGATGGGAATTATATCTCACAAGACCCGATAGGTCTTGCAGGTGGTAACCCTACGCTGTATGGGTATGTAGTGGATCCGAATAATTGGTTAGATGTGTTTGGACTTAATTGTCAAGAGCCAACAACTGGTACACCTACAAATCAAGAAGTTAATACGGGGGCAAATGCACCTGAAGGAGGAGGAGTATATTCATTTAATGATAAGAATGGTAATACATATGGAGGTTCTACAAATGATTTTCAATCTAGAATGAATGATCATGTTGGAACAGGAATGCTTCCTGCAGGAAATACAGTTGAGTTTACACCAGTAAATACTGGTAATAGATCTGATAAAGGAGCAAGAAGATTCTTTGAACAGCAAAAAATTGGATTTGATGCAGACGGTGTTCCATTGGCTAATAAATCTACAAGAACTAGAGCAGTAAGTCCCCAAAAGTGGAAAAAGTATGCTCCAAATGGGAAAATAAATTTTAATGATAAATATTTTGATTAATGGTAACAATTTATAATGACTTTACCCGTTGGGTGTAATTAAATGATTTGATTTTTAATATTATTTATAGGTCTATCAAAAATGAATTTATTGACATATTGAACCAATGTCAAGGCTGTTATTTTGGCTAAAATTCTTGTTTTAAAACCTAAAAATGTTTTGGCATAATTGTTTCTGATTTTAAATTGATCACATAATTGCGAAAATAGCGTTTCTATTCGTTTTCTTGATTTTCTAAAGATATAAGGTTGTGGTTTGTAATCTTTTTGATTAATTCTTTTAGGTGTTTCTAATTTGATATTAGCTGTTTGAAATAAATCTAACTGAACATTTTGAGACAAGTAACCTCTGTCTCCAAGTAATACACAATCAGATAATTGATTTTTTACTGTTTTCAAAAAATGAATGTCATGAACTTCAGCTTTTGTAATATCTAAAGAATGAAAAATACCGCTCACAGAACAAACACCATGTAATTTATAACCATAAAACCAATTGTTTTGGGAAGCACAAAACCCTTTAGAAGGAGCAGTTTCAAAGTCGTTTTTACAGATTTTAATTCTTCGATGGCGGGAAAACTTACATATTTCTAAAGGCATGCTATCTACAATAAAGTAATCTTCGAATTCTAAAAAACGAGAAACTAATTTTATCCTAACTTCCTCTAAAAGTAAAAAAAGTTTTCGCCTTCTTTTATTGAATTGACTTCGCTCAAGTAAGTTTGGTATTTCTTGTTTATTAAGTTGTTTAAACAATGAGTTTTCACTGTCGATAGACATATATTCAGCAGTTAAACTCAATGCAATAACTTCTATATCAGTCATTTTAGGTTTTCTTCCAGCAACAATACAAGCATTAAAATCTAACTGCAATGAGTTAATTACATCTAATATTTTTAAATAGTTATTTCGTATATTTGACATAGATATTGGTTTGTTTGAAAATGTCAAGATACTGAAATTCAGTATCTTGACCAATATCTGTCTTAATTATATTCTCTTTTTTTTACGCAATTCATTTCACCCAACGGGTAATGACTTTATTAAGAATCACACTAACTATGATTTCTTTGACCAAGAAAAGGTGAAAGAATTTCTAGACTTACCTATTATTTATTCACTTGATAGTATACTTCCTGCTTTTAGTAGAGAAATAGGGTATAATGAAATTATGAATATTAGAGTTATTTTAAATTATAAGTATAGTGGGTATTCCGGTCTAAACTGAACAGGTAATTCCGGTCTAAACTGAACAGGTGATTCCGGTCTAAACTGAACAGGTGATTCCGGTCTAAACTGAACAGGTAATTCCGGTTTAAACTGAACAGGTAATTCCGGTCTAAACTGAACAGGTGATTCCGGTCTAAACTGAACAGGTGATTCCGGTGCAAACTGAACAGATGATTCCGGTGCAAACTGAACAGTTCTGAGCTTAGTTTTTT
>NZ_WSPP01000111.1:0-16486 GCF_009767705.1 Myroides sp. LoEW2-1
GTTTTACATATCTATTAAATAATAATCAGGCATTATTTTATATAAATAAATAATTATGTTAAAATAAATAGAAAAACAGTGTTTGCTTAAGTTTATAGATGATTTTATTTGAATTATTGATTATATTTGGTTTTGACAAGATGAGAAAATGAAAGAAAAGAAAAGTAAACTTCGACTATTATCAAATATCCTTTTTTTTGGAATATTAATTGTTATCCTTTTTACGCCTTTGGGAACAAGTGTAAAAGTGTGGGTAAATCAATTAGTCGCCATGAGTCCATCATTGGAAAATGAAAGCGATTTTGAGAAAGTAGTTTACAATGGTTGGGAGGTCTTAGATAGTCAAGGAAATAAGGTCGACTTTTCTGATTTGGATGGCAAAGTTGTAATTGTTAATTTTTGGGCAACATGGTGTCCTCCTTGTATAGCAGAAAAACCAAGTTTTCAAGAATTGTATGATGACTATAAAGATAAAGTAGTCTTTATGTTTATCACAAATGAAGATAAAGATAAGGTTAAGGTTTTTCAGGATAAGTACAATTATTCATTGCCTGTATTCTATGAAGTAGCTAATACGCCAGTAATGCTTTTTTCAAAGTCTATTCCTGCGACTTATGTCATAGATAAAAAGGGTAATATTGTTGTAAGAAAGTTTAGAGCAGCGGATTGGAACAGTTCTAAGTTTAGAGTTGAGTTAGACTCTTTGTTGAAGTAATTAAGCTTTTGCACTATAAATAAAGCCTTGTAAGTAATGCTACTTACAAGGCTTTATTATTAGATTGTTCTTTGTGTGTTAGTCTTTTTTTAATCGATGAATAAGATAATCATGGACTTTTACCCCATGAGCAAAGTGACCATTATATGTAATAGATATAAAAAAAGGGAACTGCATTAGCAGCTCCCTTTATACTGATGTATGTAATTCAATTTATATATTGAATGCTTTTTTGATATCCTCAACTCTATCTAATTTTTCCCAAGTGAATAGTTCAACTTGAATTTCTTTTACATCTCCACCTGGTCGAGTGAAAGTTTTAGTAACGACTTGTGGTTTTCTTCCCATATGTCCGTAAGCAGCCGTTTCACTGTAAATAGGGTTTCTCAGTTTTAAGCTTGTTTCGATAAAGTATGGTCTTAGGTCAAATAGTTCACTTACTTTCTTGGCAATTTCACCGTCGGTTAAGTTAACTTTAGAAGTACCATAAGTATTTACATAAACTCCAGTAGGCTTAGCTACACCGATGGCATAAGAAACTTGAACAAGTACTTCATCGGCAACACCTGCAGCAACTAAGTTTTTAGCTATATGACGTGTTGCGTATGCGGCACTTCTATCTACTTTACTTGGATCTTTTCCTGAGAATGCTCCACCACCGTGAGCTCCTTTACCGCCATAAGTATCAACGATAATTTTTCTTCCAGTTAATCCAGTATCCCCGTGAGGTCCTCCAATAACAAAAACACCTGTAGGATTGATTAGGTATTCAATGTCGGCGTTTTCAAATAAGTATTGATATTGTGGATACTTTGCAAGTACTCTTGGAATAAGAATATCAATGATATCCTTTTCTATAATAGATTGCATTTGTTTTTCAGCGTCAGCTTTTGCAGCAGCAGACTTATCTACTGGTTTGATAAAGTCATCATGCTGAGTAGAAAGTACAATAGTGACAATGCGAACTGGTTTGTTATTATTGTCATATTCTAAAGTCACTTGACTTTTTGCATCAGGTCTAAGATAAGTGATTTGCTTTTGCTCTCTTCTTAAACCTGCTAATTCTTGTAATAATTTGTGTGATAAGTCTAATGCAAGAGGCATATAATCTTCTGTCTCTATTGTTGCATAACCAAACATCATCCCTTGGTCCCCAGCTCCTTGATCTTCTTTTGATGCACGGTCAACTCCTTGATTAATATCTGCTGATTGTTCGTGTATTGCAGATAATATTCCACACGAGTTTGCCTCAAACATATATTCACTTTTGGTGTATCCAATACGTTGGATTACATCTCTTGCAATTTGTTGAACGTCAAGATAAGTTTTAGACTTAACTTCTCCTGCTAAAACAACTTGACCAGTAGTAACTAATGTTTCACAAGCTACTTTTGATTCAGAGTCAAAAGCTAAGAAATTGTCAATTAGAGCATCAGAAATTTGATCTGCAATTTTATCAGGATGTCCTTCACTTACAGATTCGGATGTAAAGTAATAAGCCATAGTAATTATTATTTTTAAAGTTGTAAAAAATAGAGGAAATGGCTAAAGGGGAGATAAATACACTTCTGCTTTAGCATTTTTTACCGAGGTTGCAATCAGTTCAAATTTTTCCTCCTGTTTATTGTGATGCAAATGTATTAACTATTTTAGTATCAATGCAATTTTTTTTACAATTTATATTATTGTTAACTATTGTTGATTTTCTTACTTCTATTTCGCAAAGCAATTTAATATTAAAAGTAAATAGAAAAGATGGTTTGAATATGTGAAGTAAAAATATTGATATATTGCATAATCGGTAAAAATTACAAACTAAAATACGAATAATATATTTTAGGGTGTATTTTTCCCTACATTTGCTATCAAATTATAGAATTGAAAACAATTAAGTAATGAGATTACACAATATAGAGGATCAAAAGTCTTTAACACCAGAGTTAGCATTGTCATTTCTAAAAGAAGGAAATAAACGTTTTGTTGCTAATTTAAAGGCTCATAGTAACTTATTAGAGCAAGTTAACGACACACAAGCTAATCAGTTTCCTTTTGCTATTATTTTAAGCTGTATAGACAGCAGAACTTCGGCAGAATTGATATTTGATCAAGGATTAGGTGATATATTTAGTACTCGTATTGCAGGAAATGTATTGAACAACGATATAATCGGTTCAATGGAGTTTGCTTGTAAGCTTGCAGGTTCTAAGTTAATTGTTGTATTAGGGCATTCTCATTGTGGGGCAATTACTGGTGCTTGTCACGGAACAGAATTGGGGCATTTAACTGATTTGTTAGCGAAGGTTAAACCTTCTATTGAGTATGTAAAACAAAACAATAAAGATTTAGATATTCATTCTAAGGAAGCTGTGGATAAAGTAGCTTTTCACAATGTTGAGTATACCATCGATCACATTCTCAATAAAAGTACCGTTTTAAAACAAATGTATGAACAAGGAGAGATTGGTATTGTAGGTGCGTTTTATAAGGTGGAAACTGGAGAAGTAGATTTTGTAAAGGAAATGTTTGTAAAAAAATAGTTGTTTTGAAACACAATGATTTTTATTTAAAAATACTTGAGAATAATAAAGCTTGGGTTGAGGAGAAGTTAGCTATCAACCCAAATTATTTCAAGCGTTTGTCTGAAAGACAAACACCACCTGTATTGTGGATTGGATGTTCGGATAGCCGTGTTCCTGCAAATGAAATTATTGGTGCAGAACCTGGGGATGTGTTTGTCCATAGAAATATTGCCAATATGGTCATTCATTCAGACATGAATATGTTGAGTGTTTTAGATTATGCTGTGAATATTCTCAAAGTGACTAATATTATAGTATGTGGACATTACGGATGTGGAGGTGTTTTAGCAGCAATGAAGAATGAATCTTATGGTTTGATAGATAACTGGATTCGCCATATAAAAACTGTTTACAGACTACACAATGTGGAACTTGATCAGATAGATGATGAAGTTGTACGATTTAATCGCTTTGTAGAATTGAATGTTCAGGAACAAGTTTATGACTTGGCAAAGACGTCAATTGTACAAGGTGCATGGGCAAGACAACAGGATCTAAGTATACACGGATGGGTTTATGGACTCAATTCTGGATATGTGACAGATTTAGAGGTTAATGTTACCAATAATCAAGACCTTGATGAGGTTTATCAATTGCGTTTTAAAAAGATTTAATCCTCCTCTAAATTTTCATTGAATGAACTCGGTAGGAGAGAGGGAATAAAATTAAGGATAATAGGCAAAATGATTGTACCTCCTGGTAATAAAAAGATAGCTAAAGAAGGTATGGTTTTAATAACTTCGATGGTCTGCTTTTTTACAACTTTTTTCTCCTGCGAATTTAAATCGCGATAGGTCGAATCCATAAGCAATTTCATCAATTGCTTATTTTTTTGAATTTCTTTTACTAAACGCGTTTTGTTTCTACTCAAAAGGAGCTCGATATTATTGCTTGAGTTAGTGATTATATTGTTGAATAAAGTTGTGGACTTATAAAAGTGGTATTCGCTATTGTGTTTCACAACAAATTCTTCAAACTTGTGCTTGCTTAACGAGTAGATATGTTGATTGATATCTAATAGACTAAAAGGTATCTGTTCTAATTTTGGTAGTTCTACCTTCTTAGTTGTATTATTCCATGAATTACAGATTATAAAATCCGCAAGGCAATTCGCTTCTAAAATGCTTGTAGTTTTTTGAAATTTAAAATCTTCTAAGGAATCAATGGATCTTGATAGTAATGCAATAAGACTTTGGTCTTGCTCGTTTTTAATTTCTTTATTTTGTTTGAATTGCAGTAAAAGAGCAATCAGTGTACCAATAAAGTTTTGACTAAATGCTTTAGGTGTTACTTGATCAGGGTTGTTTAAAAAGTGTTCGAAGCTAATTACATCAGAACAAAGAATTATCTTATTGAGTATAAAATCATTTGATTTTGAGTTAGAAAAGAAATGTTCTTTCCATCTCATTGTAAAGATATTTTCAAGTTTAGCATAAGCATTTTTATCTTGAAAGAAAGAAGATAAGTAATTGTTTTTGTGGGGTATTAACAAGGTGTAAAACTCGATGACTTTTTCTATAAAGGCATTTGGATCGGCAGAATTGCTATTGATCTGGTAAACTTTGTAAAATAACTGTAGAACTGTGATTTTTGATAGTTCTTCTTGTGTATATTTAAACTCCTTGAATATAGAGGGTAGGGCGTTAATATCGATTATTCCGAAACTAAAACCAATAGCTCTTATTTCTTCAACTAATAGATCAATATTAGTAGCACTAAATATGTTGTACTTGTCTATTTCTGCTATGTATTTATTAATCCAACCGTTTGTACTTGGGTTCATATCTATACAATTTTAAACAAGTAGTGATAGCTAAATTAACTATCACTACCTTTTTAATTTACCATTTTACTTGTTTCTCTATTGCTTTAATCATTTCTGAGGCAATATCTTTATTAGTAGCGCCTTCTATACCTTCTAATCCTGGTGAGGAGTTAACTTCAAGTAATAAAGGACCTTTTGCTGATCTAATAATATCTACTCCAGCAACTTTAAGGTTCATTGCCTTAGCTGCTTTGATGGCTATTCTTTTCTCCTCTGGTGTAACTTTAATTATCGATGCGGTACCTCCTAAGTGGATATTGGCTCTAAATTCTCCAGGCACTGCTTCTCGTTGTATTGCAGCTACTACTTTACCATCAACAACAAAGCATCTGATGTCTTTACCATTGGCCTCCTTTATAAATTCTTGAACAAGAATATTGGCATTTAAACTTTTAAAAGCATTAATAACACTTTCTGCGGCTTTCTTTGTTTCTGCGAGTACAACACCTTTACCTTGTGTACCTTCCAGTAATTTAACTATTAAAGGACTTCCCCCAACCATTTTGATTAGATCATTAGTATCTAAAGGAGAATTGGCAAACCCTGTAGTGGGAATGTCAATTCCGTTATTTAGGAGCAACTGTAGTGAAAAAAGTTTATCTCTTGATTGTGCAATTGCAGCAGCACTATTCAAACTGTATACTTTTAGGGACTCGAAATGTCTAGTTAAGGCACATCCGTAGTATGTCATACTTGGGCGAATTCTTGGAATCACAGCATCAAAGTCATTAAGTACTCGACCTCCACGATAGTGAATTTCTGGCTGATTCGCATCTAATTTCATATAACAGTACTTTAAATTAAGAAAGTGCATTTCATGACCTCTTAATTCCCCTGCTTCAATAATTCTCTTATTGCTGTATAATTCAGGATTACTTGCTAACAGTCCTATTCTAAGTCCTTTTCTATCAACTTTATTTTTACTGTAGTATTCATCGAGTTTTTCAGAAGTTGGTTGACCTAATAAGAAGTGTTTTTCAGGATCAACTAATATTTTACCACTCATCGCTTCTCTTCCAAGAAGCATGCGGTATCCCATCGAATCTCTATTTGTTAGTGTAAGTTCTATTTCCCAAGGAGTTTCATTTAACACGATGTCAGTGCGAATAACATAGCGCGATTCTCTTGATCCACTAGAGCTTTTTACAATTCTTTTATCAATTACTTTAGCTTCACAACTAATGATTGTTTTCCCATTGTTTTGAAGAGGATTGATGTCGAATTTTACCCATTTATCTCCATCCTTTTCAAATGGAATAATATTAACTGCGTGTAATGCAGAAGTTTTCGCTCCAGAATCAACTCGAGCTTTAATTGCAGGAATTTTAAAAGTAGGAAAAGAGCACCACTCTTCACTACCAACAATAACTTTATCTAACATATAATGATATTATGTTGCGAATGTAGTACAATAAATATAATGCTTTTATATCTGTATGTAAAAAAATAGTAAAATTTAACTCTTTAATATATTGTGTTTTACGATTTAGTCTTTTCAATAGATAGGTAATCATTTGTGGAAGTGGATTTACTTAAGTGTTTTTTATATTGAAATAGCGAAAGGAATTGTGTTTAGATTACTATTTCTAATTGCTAAATAGACCAAAAGTTGATGAAAGTAGGAATCCTTAGATAGTTATATAAAAAAATAGCCTACTAATTAGTAGGCTTATTTTTTTCAGTATCAATTGATATTTTTAATTCTTCTTTATTTTCTCCCAGGTTCATTGATATATTATCACCTAAGGAAATCTTCGAATTTACAATTTCTTCAGCAAGAGGATCTTCTATGTACTTTTGAATAGCTCTTTTAAGAGGTCTTGCTCCATATTGTTTGTCGTAACCTTTCTCGGCGATAAAATCTTTAGCTTCCGTACTCAATGTAAGTGTGTAGCCAAGATCTTCAATTCGCTTGTAAAGTTTAGATAACTCTATATCAATAATTAAATCGATATCACTTTTCTCAAGTGCATTGAAAACAACGATATCATCGATTCTGTTTAAAAACTCTGGAGCAAAGGCTTTTTTAAGCGCATTTTCGATAACTGATTTAGAGTTTTGATCGGTTTGTTCTTTTCTGGCTTGAGTTCCGAATCCAACTCCTTGTCCAAAGTCTTTTAATTGACGTGCACCTATGTTAGAAGTCATGATAATGATTGTATTTCTAAAATCAACTTTTCTACCAAGGCTATCAGTTAAGTGGCCGTCGTCAAGAACTTGTAATAAGGTGTTGAATACATCTGGATGTGCTTTCTCAATTTCATCAAATAAAATAACAGAGTAAGGTTTTCTTCTTACTTTTTCAGTTAGTTGACCACCTTCTTCATATCCTACATAACCTGGAGGTGCACCTACTAATCTAGATACAGCAAATTTCTCCATGTATTCACTCATGTCGATACGCAATAAAGCCTCTTCAGAATCAAACATTTCTTTAGCAATCACTTTAGCTAATTGCGTTTTACCTACCCCTGTTTGGCCTAAGAATATAAAAGAACCAATAGGTCTGTTAGGGTCTTTTAAACCAGCTCTATTTCTTTGTATTGCTTTTGCTATTTTGCTAACAGCTTCATCTTGTCCGATTACTTTACCTTTTATTAACTGTGGTAGATTTGCCAGTTTAGTAATCTCTTTTTCAGCAATTCTATTAACTGGAATCCCTGTCATCATAGAAACAACATCAGCAACATCATCTTCAGTAACGGTAATCTTATTAGTTTTAACGTCTTCCTCCCAGCTGTTTTGTGCAGAAGCTAAGTCTTTTTCTAATTGTTTTTCATCGTCTCTTAAGCCTGCAGCTTCTTCGTATTTTTGTTTTTTGACCATTTCATTCTTTTCTTCGCGAACTTCTTCAAGTCGTTTTTCTAAGTCAAGAATATTTTGTGGTACATTGATATTTGTAATGTGAACACGTGAACCAACTTCGTCAAGAGCGTCAATAGCTTTATCAGGTAAGAATCTATCGCTCATGTATCTGTTAGTTAACTTCACACAAGCCTCGATTGCTTCGGGTGTATAAGTTACATTGTGATGAGATTCGTATTTTTCTTTAATGTTGTTCAAGATAATGATTGTCTCATCTACGGTTGTAGGTTCAACAATAACTTTTTGAAACCTTCTTTCTAAAGCTCCATCTTTTTCGATATGTTGTCTAAACTCATCTAAAGTAGTTGCGCCAATACATTGAATTTCACCACGAGCTAAAGCAGGTTTAAACATATTAGAGGCATCTAAAGAACCAGTAGCTCCACCAGCACCAACAATTGTGTGAATTTCATCAATGAAAAGAATAATATCATCATTTTTTTCAAGCTCATTCATCACTGCCTTCATTCTCTCCTCAAACTGACCTCTATATTTTGTTCCCGCAACTAAACTTGCTAAATCAAGTGTTACAACTCGTTTGTTATATAGAACTCTTGATACTTTCTTTTGAATAATGCGCAAAGCAAGTCCTTCAGCAATAGCAGATTTACCAACTCCAGGCTCTCCAATCAAAAGCGGGTTGTTTTTTTTGCGTCTACTTAAAATTTGTGAAACACGTTCTATTTCTTTATCACGGCCAACAACAGGATCTAACTTTCCATTCTCAGCCATTTCAGTTAAATCTCTACCAAAATTATCTAATACTGGAGTTTTTGTACGCTTAGATGTTTTTGTAGAAGAGCTGTCAGTTTTGTCAGTATTTTTACTGTCATCTTGTCCTTCTTCATCAAAAGTTTCTGCTTTTGGTTGTTCTGTAATGTCCTCTTGATCAAAGATACTTGTAGCATCTTGTTGACTTAAGTATTCTTGTTTTACAGCATCGTACGTAACTTTAAGTTTGGTTAGTATTTGAGCTGTAGGATCATCACTGTTTTTTAGAATACACAATAGCAAATGAGCTGTATTTATCTCGTTGTTTTTAAATAGCTTAACTTCTAAGTAAGTTAGCCTAAGTGCTCTTTCTGCTTGTTTAGTTAAATGCAGGGAAGCCTTTTCATTTAAAGGGTTTAGACCTGTTGTATTTGGATTTAAAGCTTCTATTTTATGTCGTAGAAAATCTACATCTATATCTAAATTGTTTAAAATATTTGATGCTTCACCTTGTTCAACTCTCAGTAGCCCTAATATAAGATGCTCTGTACCAATAAAGTCATGACCAAGTCTTAAGGCTTCGTCTTTACTGTAAGAAATTACATCTTTAACTTCTTGTGAAAAATTATCGTCCATTTTTTATAATATTAAATAGGTGAATATTTATTGTACAGTATAAATGCAAAAAGCATACCTACTAAAATATACTGACATAATAGCTAATATGGTGAAAAAAAAGATATTAAAAAAGCAGTGAAATATGTTTTTTTTAAAAATGTATAAACTGTATGCTTTTCTCTGAAATACTAAAGAAAAAACATGGTATAAAGCTATTAATTCTGTATATTAGCACGTTTAATATTTGAGAATTTTAATTTTATATACTTATGTCTGAAGGAGAAAAGTTGATTCCTATTAACATAGAAGAGCAAATGAAATCTGCTTATATTGATTACTCAATGTCAGTTATTGTTTCTCGTGCTCTTCCAGATGTTAGAGATGGCTTAAAACCTGTTCATCGAAGAGTATTATTTGGAATGTATGAATTGGGGGTATTATCTAATAGAGCCCACAAAAAGTCTGCAAGAATTGTAGGGGAGGTTCTAGGTAAGTATCACCCACACGGAGATAGCTCAGTGTATGACACTATGGTACGTATGGCTCAAGACTGGAGTATGCGTTATTTACTTGTTGATGGACAAGGGAACTTTGGATCAGTAGACGGAGATAGCCCTGCAGCTATGCGTTATACTGAGGCGAGAATGAGAAAGATTTCTGAAGAGATTCTTGCTGACATTGATAAAGAAACTGTTGATTTCCAATTTAACTTTGATGATACTTTAGAAGAACCTAAGGTTATGCCTACGCGAATTCCTAACTTATTAGTGAATGGTGCTTCTGGTATTGCTGTAGGTATGGCTACTAATATGGCTCCTCATAACTTATCTGAAGTTATTGATGGTATATTGGCCTATATAGACAATAACGATATTGAGATTGATGAGTTAATGAATCACATCAAAGCTCCTGATTTTCCAACCGGAGGTATTATCTACGGATACGAAGGAGTAAGAGAAGCTTTTAAAACTGGTCGTGGTCGTGTTGTCATGAGAGCTAAAGCTAATATCGAGGAAGTAGATGGAAGAGAGTGTATTATTGTAACTGAGATTCCTTATCAAGTTAACAAAGCAGAAATGATTAAGAAAACTGCTGAAGCTGTTAACGAGAAGAAGATTGAAGGTATTGCTACAATCCGCGATGAATCTGATAGAAAAGGTATGCGTATTGTTTATGTTCTTAAGCGTGATGCTGTACCTAATATTGTTTTAAATACACTTTATAAGTATACTCAATTGCAATCGTCTTTTAGTGTAAATAATATTGCATTAGTAGATGGTAGACCACAGATGCTGAACCTAAAGGATTTGATTTATCATTTTGTTGAGCATAGACATGATGTGGTTACTCGCCGTACTGAATTTGAATTGAGAAAGGCTGAAGAGAGAGCTCATATTTTAGAAGGACTTATCATTGCTTCGGATAATATTGATGAAGTAATTGCTTTGATTAGAGGGTCTAAAAATGCTGATGAAGCAAGAGCTAAATTAATTGAGCGTTTTAGTCTAAGTGAAATTCAAGCTCGTGCAATTGTTGAAATGCGTCTTCGTCAATTAACTGGACTAGAGCAAGACAAACTGCGTGCTGAGTATGAAGAAATCATGGAATTAATCAACCATTTAAGAGCTTTATTAGCAAGTAAAGAAATGAGAATGGACTTGATTAAAGAAGAACTTGTTGAAGTTCAAAATAAATATGGCGATGAACGTCGTTCTCAAATCGAATATGCTGGAGGTGATGTTAGTATTACTGATTTAATTGCCGATGAGCAAGTAGTGATTACTATTTCTCACGCTGGTTATATTAAGAGAACACCACTTTCTGAATATAAAACTCAGAACAGAGGAGGAGTTGGACAGAAGTCTGCAGGTACTCGTGATCAAGATTTCTTAGAGCATATGTATGTGGCAACTAATCACCAATATATGCTATTCTTTACTCAAAAAGGAAAATGTTTCTGGATGAGAGTTTATGAAATTCCTGAAGGAACAAAAACAAGTAAAGGTAGAGCTATTCAAAACTTGATTAATATTGAGTCAGATGATAAGGTAAAAGCATTTATCTGTACTCAGGATTTGAAAGATGAAGAATACATCAATAATCACTTTGTGATTATGGCAACTAAAAAAGGACAAGTTAAGAAAACTCCTTTAGAGCAGTACTCAAGACCAAGACAAAATGGTATTATGGCAATCACTATCAAAGAAGATGATGAATTGTTAGAGGCTAAATTGACTGATGGTAAGAGTAAAGTATTAATTGCTGTACGTTCAGGTAAACTTGTTCGTTTTGATGAAGAGAAAACTCGTCCAATGGGAAGAACTGCTTCTGGTGTTCGTGGAATCACTTTGGCTGATGACAATGATGAAGTAATCGGAATGATCTCTGTTAGTGATTTGAACAGTGAAATTCTTGTTGTTTCTGAAAATGGATATGGTAAGCGTTCTGCATTAGATGAATATAGAGAAACTAACCGTGGAGGTAAAGGTGTTAAAACCATGAATATCACGGATAAAACTGGTTTACTCGTTTCTATTAATTCTGTGACTGATGCTGATGACCTTATGATTATTAATAAATCTGGTTTAACTATCCGTATGCGTGTTTCTGACTTAAGAGTTATGGGGCGTGCAACTCAGGGTGTTAGATTAATTAATATCAAAGGAAATGACTCGATTGCTGCTGTTTGTAAAGTGATGAAAGAGGACGATGAAGATATTGAGGATATTGATTTTACAGACATAGAAGATCAAATTGATACAGTGTCAGATGATCAAAACACTGAAGAATAATTGAATTAAACACTTTAAACTATAAAAAGATGAATAGAAAGTATGTTTATCTATTATCTGCTTTAATGATTTCAGGGGCTTCTTTCGCTCAGAAAAAAGAACTTAAAGAGGCTGAAAAAGCAGTGAAAAAAGGAAACTTAACTGAGGCACAAGCTGCACTTAAGAATGTTGAAGCAGTACTGGGTTCTGCTACAAATGAACAAAAAGCTACTTATTACGCTTTACAAGGTAACTTGGCTTATCAACAAATCGAACAAGATAAAAACGTTGATGCTAACGTGGAACTTATTTTAAATTCATTTAAAAAAGTTAATGAATTTGAAACCAATAAGAACAGTAAAATTGTAAAACAAGCTGACGAGGAAATTAAAGCTGTAGCAACTAAAGTTGTTAATCAAGCAATTGAAGACAATGGTTCACAAAACTATAAAGGGGCTTCAAGACGTTTTAATCAAGCATTTTTGTTGAACCCTACAGACACAATCTATTTATATTACGCTGCTTCTACAGCTATTAATGCAAAAGATTACGAAACAGCTGTGAAGCATTACGAACAATTAATTGATTTAGATTATAATGGATCTGAATCATATTATACAGCTGTGGAGAAAGCCTCTGGTCAAGTTCAAAGTTTTGGTAATGATTCAAAAATGCGTGACCTTATGGTTAAGCAAGGAACACATACTGACCCTAAGTTTGTAAAAGAGGATTCTAAAAAACCAGAAATTGTAAAGAACTTAGCTCTGATTTATTATCAAGAGGGTAAATACGATGAAGCAGAGAAAGCTATCGTTGCTGCTCGTGCGGCTAATCCTGATGATATGAATTTGTTGTTAACTCATATGGATTTATATTTAAAATCTAATAATATGGGGAAATATGAGGAGTTAGCTAAAGCAGCTTTAGCTAAAAATCCTAACGATGATGTATTGTTGTATAACTTAGGAGTAACTAGCTACCAAGCTGGTAAATACAAAGAGGCAAAAGAGTATTATACGCAAGCTCTTCGCATTAATCCTAAATCAGAGAATGCATATTTAAACCTTGCAATTTTAAAACTTCAACCAGACGAAGAGATTACTAATAAAATGAATAACCTTCCTTTAAATGCTGCTGGAAATAAGCAATACGAGGAATTGCTTAAACAAAAGCATGGGATTTATAGAGATGCAATGAATGACTTAGAAAAAGTGATTTCAATTAATCCAAATAATCAAGAGGCTGTTCAAACTTTAAAGAATATTTATCGCGCATTGGAAATGAATGATAAATTAAAAGCTTTAGAGGCTAAATCAAACTAAGAGTATTTGTTTTAGATATGATAGAAAAAGGAGTTGTCTATAGACAGCTCCTTTTTTTGTATGGCATTGTGGGTGATGCATATGCCAAAAAAAGCATTCCAAGGAATGCTTTTTTTGTCTTTGACAAGATAATCAGATAACACTATTCGTTATTACTATCGTCTTCTCCAATATGTTTAATTTGATCTAATTTGTCTGTCCAAATTTTTAGATCATCTTTTAATTTATCGATATTCTTGCGAACTTCTTTTACAAAACTATTGCTTTCAGAAGGGTTTTGAATATAAGCCAAGTTGTTTTCTAACTGCAATATATCGCCATTAACCTCCTCAATTTTGCGTTGGATAAAGATAGCTTCACCTTGCAGCTTTCTCTTGTCGTTGGTCTCTAAAATAGTTTCCAATCGATTATTGAATTTAACCGCTTCCATTTCTCTTCTGCTTAGATTTAATTTTTCAAATAAGCTATCGAGAATTTTGTTGAATTTACCTTCAATAAAACGCTTATGTTGAGGAACTCTACCTAAGGTTTTCCAATTGTTGATATGGTTTTTAATCTCAGATAAATCGGTTTTATGATCTCCCGATAACTCAAAAGTTTTCATTAGATCTAAATACTCCTTTTTCTTATTGTAAGCATCTTGTTCTTCTTGATTCTCTTGATTTTTGATTGAGTGTAAACGATCAAAGTAGTGGTTACAGGCATCTCTGAATTCTTTCCAAAGCTGATCAGAATATTTTCTTGGGACATGTCCAATTTCTTTCCAATCATTCTGTATTTTCTTCATAATAGGAGTAGCCTTGACAAAATCTTCACTGTCTTTGTATTGTTTGGCTTTCTCTATTAGAGCCACTTTCTTAGCATAGTTCTCTTGTTGTTCTTTTTTTAATGTCTTGTAGAAAGTGTTTTTCTCTGCATTAAAATTACGCGTTGCTAATTTGAATAAATCCCATACTTCATCATTGTTCTCAGCAGGTACTTTACCTATTGAAAAGAATCTATTTCTAAGTTCTTCTACTTTGCCAATTTCTTTCTGCCACTGATTGTGATTAGTAATAGGTAGCTTAGAGATTTTATCAATCTCACTGATAATATTCACTTTTTGTGCTAAGTTTTGTCTTTCAACTAATCTTAGTTTATCTAATAGTGATTCGCGTTTTTCGTGTAATTGTCTTGTAATTTCACTGAATTGATCCCAGATTTGTTCTCTATATTCACGCTCAACAGGTCCTATTTCCTCTCTCCAGATACGGTGTAGAGTTTGTAGTTCTCTAAAAGCTTTTACAATATCTTCTTCTTGTAATAACTCCTCAGCTCTTGTTATAATCTTCTGCTTTTGTTCTAAATTGTGCTTGAAGTCAAGATCTCTTGATTCTCTATCTAAATGCAATTGATCGTAAAAGCGCTCAATGTGAAAATGGTAATTATTCCAAAGGTGATTATATTTATCCTTAGGTATAGCTCCAGCGTTTTTCCATTGATCTCTTAGATCATTTAATTGTTTTAAAGCATCGTCTATTGTTTCTTTATTATCTACAAGGTCTTTTAATTGCTCGATAATGTTTAGTCTCTTTTTGTAGTTTGTATTCAAAGAGTCTTGCAATTGTTTGAAGTAGGTATTTTTCTTTTCTCGATATTCCTCGTAATATTCTTCAAATTCGTGCTTAATTGGTAAGTTAAACTCAAAATCTGAATCATTCGCATCGGGATTCTCCTCAAAGAAAGCTTCTTTTTTTTCTTCGATTAAATCAGCATACTTACGTGTAAATACTTTTTTAATTTCTTCTGCATGGTCTTTGATCTCAGTTACCTTGTGCAGTCTTGTTAGTTTATGAAGTTCCTTAGTTAGTTTTTCTAAATCGAAAGTTTCATAATTTTCTAAGGGAATGTGATTCGCTTCATGTACTGCATGATCTTCGCTCTCTTCCGCATTAGAAGCATTAATGGAATCTAAAGCCTTTTCTTTATCAGTTTGGACAACCTTGTTACTATTGGATTCCTGGTTTGGTCCGTCTGCTGGCTTGTGCAGGTTATCAGTCTCGTGATTTAACATAATTAAGATGCTTATAGTTTAACAATTAATTAATTAAAGTAATATACCTTCTTACCAAATTTAGCAAAAAAAAAACAAATAACCTTGTAAAATAGGTGTTTACTGCTAATGTATTTTAGCTATATCCTTTGCGTTTTATTAAATTTCAATCTAAAAACTGCAACCTTGTTGTTTTTATCAATTTGTTGACATTCAATAGCAAGAATTTTTTTATCTATTATTTACTTTTGTTATCTATTCCATATTCTCCATGCTTTTTCAGCTTGAAGCACTAACATTTCATATCCATTTTTGACAATAGCTCCATGTTGTTTGGCATGATGCATAAAGCTTGTCTGTTCTGGATTATAGATTAGGTCATAGGCAATGTGTCTTGGGGAGAATAAGCTGTAGTCTAATGCTGGTTTATTTTGTATATCTGGTGATGTACCTAAGGGAGTTGTATTAATAACAATGGTGTATTTTTGCATTAGTTCAGCTGTTATTTCACTATATGTTATTGTTTTATCAGTTTTGGTTCTACTGACTTGTAAATATTTAATATTTAGTTTTTTTAAAGCGTATTTTACTGCTTTGCTTGCTCCACCTGTACCCAATATTAATGCGCGTTTATGATGAAACTTCAACAGTGGTTTTAGAGAGTGATAAAATCCGTACCAGTCTGTATTATATCCTTTTAGATTACCTTTTTTAGTGACTCTAATTGTGTTGACTGCGCCTATTTTCTTGGCAGTCTTTGACAAACTATCTAAATGTGAAATAATATCTTGTTTATAAGGGATGGTTACGTTATAACCACAAATGTCTTTTTGTGTTTTTACAGCTGTAGAAAACAGATCTATTGTATCAATGTCAAAGTTTTCGTAGGTGTTGTTTTTTAATTTCTCGCGCTCAAACTTTTTGTCAAAGTAATTTCTTGAGAACGAATAATCTATATTCTTACCGATTAAACCAAAGCGTCTTGTCATAAGGTGTGTTTTATAAAAATTAGTTATTATAACCTTTATGCATAGTTAGTTATTTTATG
>NZ_WSPP01000112.1:0-945 GCF_009767705.1 Myroides sp. LoEW2-1
GTAAGGCTATCCTCAAAGCGCATTTGCAACAGCTCAATATAGGTTCTTGCAAAGGCCAATTCTTCCTCTAAAGGCACGAGTTCTTTGTTCTTTTGATCCAGTATATAACGGTAAGTTCTCGATAGGGATTGATTAAAGAGAATAGCTTTGTCCTGATCTTCTTCTATTAAGGCACCTAAAACATTCAAACTATTAAAAAGGAAATGTGGATCTAACTGATTCTTTAGACTTTCAAACTGAGCAGACACATTCCCTGTAATCACTTTTTGTTCAACGATTTGCTGATTCTTCGCTAAAGCATTTAAGCGCGTATAAATGTAAATAGTATAAACAATAGTCAATAAAAAACTAAAACTACATATTGCCCTAAAGTGCTCATTGAACAATATTATCTGAATACGCTGGTCTTCTAATATAAAAAGGAGGTGAAATAGCTTGATAATAAAACTCAGCATAAAGAATACAGCAAAGAGCGTAATTCCACAGTACAAAGTAAGTTTGTTCACATTCTTCTCATCCGCTCTAAGAAGTCGCTCTATGTCTGTGTAAAACTTTTTGACCAAAAATGAGTGTACAAGCATAAAAGAGCCACCAAAGAACACCAAATAGCCAATGAACGTTGGAAAATCTAAACCATATAGTTTTAAGACTTTCTTAAACAGTACATAGGTCAAAAGCGTTAACAGAAATAGCTTAAATAGCTTAGCTGACTCTTTTCCCCTGTACTCCTTCTTATTTGTATTCTCTACTTCCATCTTTTCTATTTTCTCCTTGATAAACAATCCATTCAATCTTTTCCTTTTTGGGAATTACTTGTTCTTGTATATTAACATCATCAATTGACATTCCTATTAAACTACAAATAGTATTTATCAAAAATAGCGTAAACGAGATTATAACATTCATAATCATTTATTTTTTTGTTAGAACAAATGTCCTTTAAAG
>NZ_WSPP01000113.1:0-41607 GCF_009767705.1 Myroides sp. LoEW2-1
AGTTTTAGTTAAATATTTGTGATTCAGAACCTTAAATATACTAATCCTATCTCTTTTTTTATAGCTTTTTTTTGCTTTTTCTTATATCGAACTCACGTTAATCTATTAAAAACAACAGTACAACTGCTAATGAAATTTGAAAACAAAAGGGGGTGGTCGGCTTGTGATCGGCATGTGGTCGGCTTATGATCGGCTTATTTACCCTGTTTTTTAGCCGACCACCTACCTATCAATATGAAATCATACACCTAACATTTCCTTTGAATGCTAACACTACTTAACACCCTATACACCACAATCGCGAAGATTAAAACACAAGAGACCACCACATACAAACGACGCGATATGATTCATTCTGATGTTCACTATTGCTTTGGATTGAATACTGTTAAAGATTCGCTTACTTGAATCAACATATTTTATTTACTTTTGACAAGAACTTTACAACACTATGGAACGAAAAATAAAATTAATCTGGGACTTCAGAGGACCTGGAGCTTCAAAAACAGCAGAACACCATGTCATTCACTTAAAAGAGTACATCGCAATCGAAAAACTTCCTATTGCGATAATTGACATGGAAAATATAAACGAATCATACAGCTTGGCTTATATTGTCGTAAATGATGAGCAAATGCTCCAACTAAGAGATGTCCTAAAACCACATCGTGGAGAGTTGTACGAAGGAGATATAACTCATAATTAAATCTAAAACCAAATGCTAAACAACTTTTTCTCCAAGATCTATTACTATCTTTTTAACATAACTGGGAGAGCTAATAGAACCGAATATTTTATTTATTCGATAATCTATGCATTGACGACTATTGTCATTTATCGCTTGATAGACAATATCGACCTTTACAACCGCAGCATTTTAAACTGGCCATATGCTTTAGTATTGCATATCCTAATCACTACCCCTACAATGGCTGCAACCACGCGTAGACTAAAAGACGCTAATTTGTCTTTACATTGGTTTTTACTCTATTTGATACCTGTTGTTAAGTACTTTTTAATTATTTATCTCTGTATCAAAAAGACATCAGTTAATAATAAGACTATAGCAACAGACCGTGAGCGCATTCTTTATAAGGACTAAACGACAGCTTTACACTTATCAAAAGGTTTATCAATGCGAATTAAGTTTAGTACTACACTGTTATGAGTACAACAAATAAGTTCAATAATACACAACGTACTATTTCCTAATCATAGAATGATGACTACAAATCAATAAAAAAGCGAGTTTCTATAAATTAGAAACTCGCTTTTTATATTTTAATTTATCAGTTAACAAATCTAATTTGCCTCTTTACTCATAAATTGAATTCTCATCAATCGTAGTTCATCGGTATCATAATCACCTTCAAATTCCGCCATTGCAACTTTAATATTGTCTGTCTCAGATTCCATAAAGTAATCGTAGATTTCCTCTTGACTATCTTCATCAAGTACTTCCTCTAACCAGTAATCAATATTCAATTTAGTACCAGAGTAAACAATCTGCTCCATTTCTTTCAATAGACCATCCATGTCTAATCCTTTTGCTTTGGCAATATCATCAAGCGAAAGTTTTCTATCAACACTCTGAATAATGTATAATTTAAGAGCAGAGTTAGCACCTGTAGACTTCACCACTAAATCGTCTGGTCGAATAATGTCGTTTTCCTCTACATATTTCTTTATTACTTCGACAAATTCTTTACCGTATTTCTTGGCCTTACCATCACTAACTCCAATGATATTTGCCATTTCCTCAAGAGTAATAGGGTACTTCAGCCCCATTTCTTCTAATGAAGGATCTTGAAACACCACAAAAGGTGGTACACTTGATTTCTTGGCAACTTTCTTACGTAAATCTTTCAAAATACCAATCAGTACCTCGTCTACCACAGAGGCAGATTTTGAAACACCTAAATCTTGTTCGCTATCTGAGATTGAATATACGTGATCTTCAGTCATCAAGAAAGAGTAAGGTTTCTCCAAATACTCAAGTCCTGCCTCAGTAGATTTCAAAACACCATAAGTCTCAATATCTTTTTTCAATAGTCCTGCAACAAGCATTTGACGAATCAAAGCCATCCAGTACTTATCGTCGTGTTCTTTTCCACAACCAAAATAAACTTGACTATCCGTTTTATTCACTTTAATTAAAGCATTAAGCTTTCCAAGCAAAGTATTCACCACTTCTTTAGTCTTGTAAATCTGTTTGGTATCGCGAACGACTTCAATTACCTTCTTGACACTATCTTGAGCCTCGATTTTACTCTTAGGATTTCGGACGTTGTCATCCATATCAGCACCTTCGCCATTTACTTCATCAAATTCTTCTCCAAAATAGTGAAGTAAGAATTTTCTTCTCGACATAGAAGTTTCAGCATATCCAACTACTTCTTGTAATAGTGCAAAGCCAATTTCTTGTTCCGCAATTGGCTTTCCTGCCATAAACTTCTCAAGTTTCTCTATATCTTTATAAGAGTAATAAGCAAGGCAATATCCCTCACCGCCATCACGACCAGCCCTACCAGTTTCCTGATAATAACTCTCAAGCGATTTCGGTATATCGTGGTGGATTACATATCTCACATCTGGCTTATCGATTCCCATACCAAAAGCAATTGTTGCAACAACAACATCTACTTCTTCCATCAAGAACATGTCTTGGTGTTTTGCACGAGTTTTAGCATCTAATCCAGCATGATAAGGAACAGCACTAATACCGTTTACTTGCAAAACATTCGCAATTTCTTCTACTTTCTTACGACTCAAACAGTATATTACACCTGATTTACCTTCTCTCTGTTTAATAAAGCGAATGATGTCAGATTCAACATTTTTAGTTTTGGGTCTAATTTCATAAAACAAGTTAGGTCTATTAAAAGAAGCCTTAAACACGTTTGCATTTGGAATCTCCAAATTCTTAAGAATATCCTCTTGAACCTTTGGAGTTGCAGTTGCAGTTAACCCTATAATAGGAATATCTCCTAATTGCTTTATGATATTTCGAAGATTTCTATATTCTGGACGGAAGTCATGCCCCCATTCAGATATACAGTGAGCTTCATCTATTGCGACAAAAGAAAGCTTTTCTCCTTGTAAAAAAGTGACATATTCTTCTTTTGTTAAAGATTCAGGAGCAACGTATAACAATTTAGTCACACCATTTTTAATATCTTGCTTAACTTGATTCACCTCTGTTTTAGTAAGAGATGAATTCAATACATGCGCAATACCGTGCTCTGTTGACAAACTGCGTATTGCATCTACTTGATTCTTCATCAATGCAATAAGCGGTGAAACAACAATAGCAGTACCTTCCAGAACTAAAGCTGGTAATTGATAGCATAGAGATTTACCTCCCCCAGTAGGCATAATTACAAAAGTATTATGTCCCGAAATAATACTTTTAACTACATCCTCTTGTAGACCTTTAAACTGTGAAAAGCCGAAAAATCTCTTTAACTCCTTGTACAAGTCAAATTCAGTTGATTTCATTATTTTTGTATGGTATTTTACATAAATTTGCAGTACCTAAAGGTACAAAATTTCTTTAGTTCAATCCTAAACATTTAACATTCACTAATTTTGAATACAACATCAACTATACTGAATACTGCTAAAAACACTTTGTTATCTGAAAGTGAAAGCATTAAGAAACTTGTTAATTATTTATCTGATGATTTTGCACATGCTGTTGAGGCTATCTTCAACTGCAAAGGGCGAATCGTAGTGACAGGAATAGGCAAAAGTGCACTAATTGGCGCAAAAATAGTAGCAACATTCAACTCAACAGGTACTCCAGCCATTTATATGCACGCTGCAGAAGCTGTACATGGTGACTTGGGAATCGTACAACCTGAAGATTGTGTCATTTGTATTTCAAATAGTGGAAATAGTCCAGAAATAAAAGTATTAACTCCATTGTTAACAAGACAAGGCAATAAATTAATCGCCATAACAGCTAACGAAAACTCTTTCTTGGCGAAAGGCTCTGATTTTGTATTACTGTCAAAAGTAGACAGAGAAGCGGATCCAAATAATTTAGCCCCTATGAATAGTACAACAGCTCAATTAGTATTAGGAGATGCCCTTGCTGCTTGTTTAATAGAGTTAAAACAATTCACTTCAAATGACTTCGCAATGTATCACCCAGGAGGAGCTTTAGGTAAAAAACTGTTATTATTGGTAAAGAACATCTTGAAAAGTCAAAACAAACCGGCAGTTTCACCTACATCTTCTATTAAAGATGTGATTGTCGAAATATCAGAAAAACGCCTCGGTGTGACAGCTGTAGTGGAAAATAATAAAATAATTGGTATCATTACAGACGGAGATTTGCGTCGTATGCTACAAAAAAGCGATTCTTTAGCTAACTTTGTAGCCGCTGATATCATGACTCAACATCCAAAAACAATAGATGTTAACCAACATGTATCAAAAGCATTGTCCATATTAGAGGATAATTCTATCACTCAATTATTGGTAACAGACAATGAAGAATACGCTGGTGTAATACATTTACATGATATCCTTAAAGAAGGAATAGTTTAAAATTATGACAAAAAAAGTAAAGAACGAAAAAAAGGAAATGTCTTTCCTTGATCATTTAGAAGAATTACGTTGGTTATTGGTACGCTCATCTATATTTATTTTAGGTGGAGGTGCTGTAGCATTCTTCTTTAGGGACTTCATCTTTAACACAGTAATCTTTGGCCCCAAAGATCCCAATTTCATTACATATAAAATGTTTTGCAAAGTAGCCCAATACTTTAATTTTGAAGATGGCTTTTGCAATCAAGAATTACCTTTCGAAATACAGAACCGTACAATGGATGGTCAATTCTCTGTAATTATATGGACGTGTATCAGTGCAGGTTTCATAATTGCTGTGCCTTTTATTTTATGGGAAGTTTGGAAATTCATCAGCCCTGCTTTATACAAAAATGAAAAAAAATATGCGAAGCTATTTATTGTAGTATCCTCTTTGCTCTTCTTCTTGGGAGTATTATTTGGCTATTATATGATAACTCCATTATCGATTAATTTCTTAGCAAATATCCAGGTCAGCGAGATTGTCAAAAATCAAATTGATATAAACTCGTATATCAGTCTTGTTAAAACAACATCTATTGCCTGTGGATTAGTTTTTGAATTACCTATTATCATTTACTTTCTGTCTGTTATGAATTTAGTTACCCCTGAATTTTTAAGAGATTACAGAAAGTATGCGATTGTACTAATTTTGATTGTTGCGGCAGTCATCACACCTCCGGATGTGGTTAGTCAAATCATCGTATCAATACCTTTATTAATTCTCTATGAAGTTAGTATATATATTTCTAAATTCGTACAAGGATCAAATAAGAGAAAAGAGTTAGCCAATACCAATATTACTAAATCAGAGTAAGAATGAAATTAAGAGCAGACAATATCATCAAAATATATAAAAAGAGAAAAGTAGTAAAAGGAGTTTCTGTTGAAGTAAATCAAGGAGAAATCGTTGGTCTACTGGGACCTAACGGAGCTGGAAAGACCACTTCTTTTTACATGATTGTGGGACTTGTAAAACCCAATGCGGGTCATATATATCTTGACAATACAGATATAACTGATTTCCCAATGTATAAACGAGCTCAACATGGTATTGGATATTTAGCACAAGAAGCTTCAGTATTTAGAAAATTAAGTATTGAAGACAACATACTGAGTGTGCTGCAATTGACTAAACTTTCTAAACAGGAACAGATAGCAAAGATGGAATCTTTAATCGAAGAATTTAGCTTAGAACATATCCGTACCAACAGAGGAGATTTACTTTCAGGAGGAGAGCGACGTCGTACCGAAATTGCAAGAGCATTAGCTACCGACCCAAAATTCATATTATTAGATGAACCATTTGCAGGAGTTGACCCTGTAGCAGTAGAAGATATACAGAGAATCGTAGCAAAGCTAAAAAACAAGAATATTGGAATCTTGATCACTGATCACAACGTGCAAGAAACCTTAGCAATCACGGACAAAACATACTTAATGTTTGAAGGAGGAATCCTAAAAGCTGGAATTCCTGAAGAACTTGCTGCGGACGAAATGGTCAGAAAAGTATACTTAGGACAAAACTTTGAATTGCGTAAGAAAAAATTAACTTTTTAATCAAACAATCCTTAATACTAAATTATTAAGGATTGTTTGATTATATACATTTCCTTTTCTATAACAGTTCTATTTCTAAGAAAAAACACAAAGAAGTATCACTAATCAGACTTATTTAAAAATGTAATGACTCGTCAAAACACAACAATTGCGAAACCTAAATTACATTTTTATTTTTTTGACTATCTTTAAATTTTATATTTGCACAAAAAAAAAGAAAATGAAAAGTAGAATTTCCTTAAATATAACTGTTGTAATTGCAGTTTTTACACTTCTATTGACCTCTTGTGCATCAAGAGAGAAAATAGTGTACTACCAAGATGCTGACAGTGTATTAATGAACAATTTACAGGATACAAAATTTCAAACAAGACTACAACCTGATGATTTGTTAATGATTATCGTTTCAGCAGAAGATGTTGAAGCAGCAGCTCCATTCAACTTAATCAACAGTATGACCTCAAACCCTCTTAATCCAGCAGGTACAGGTCAAATGCAACAACAACTCTACTTAATTGACAACAACGGGTATGTTCAATTCCCAGTGTTAGGAAATATAAAATTAGGAGGAATGACGCGTAAAGACGCTCTTAACTACCTATCAAAAGAAATCGGACAATACATCAACAATCCTATTATTAACTTGCGTATAATGAACTTTAAAGTAACTGTTCAAGGAGAAGTTAATAAACCAGGAGTCCACTCAATAAACAGTGAAAGATTAACCTTATCAGAAGCAATTGCTTTGTCAGGTGATATGACTGTTTATGGAAAAAGAGAAAACGTTTTAATTATCAGAGAAATTGACGGTCATAGAGTCCCTATCCGCGTGGATATGACAAAATCAGACTTTATGAATTCACCTTTCTACTATTTGAACCAGAATGACATCGTCTATGTAGAACCAAATAAAACAAGAGTAAATTCTTCAGTAGTGGGACCGAACTTAAGTTTAGGTCTATCAGCACTTTCACTTCTTGTTACTATTATTGCGTTATCAACTAAATAATTACTATGGAAAACAAATTTGACAACAACGACAACAGCAACATTAATATAAGAGAAGAATTAGAAAAATATTTAATTCACTGGCGCTGGTTTGTTGTTAGTGTAATTATTACTATTATTTTGGCTTTTGTATATTTAAGATATACAGAAAAGACATACAAAATAAATACTACGATAATCGTAAAAGATGAAAAAAGGGGTGGTGGTATCGCTTCTGAGATGGCAGCTTTTTCTGATTTAGGATTATTATCGGGTGGTAAGAGTAACGTTGAGAATGAAATGCAAGTATTACAGTCGAGAAGCTTAGCTGAACGCACTGTACGCAGACTACAACTTAACATTGCATATATAAATGAAGGCAGAGTCGTAAAGAGCAATTTATACAATGACACACCTATTTCATTCAACTTTGTAAAGCGCGTATTTGACTTTGATACTATACGCTATACTTTTTATGTAAAAAATATCGATGAGAACCAATTTACTTTATTAAATGAAGATAAAGAAGAGATTGGAACTTATAAGTATACAGAGAATATTGAAACTGTTTTAGGAACATTAGTCGTTACTAAAAATCAAGAAAAACCCCTGCCTACGCTTAAAAAACTAAAAGAGGAAAAAGAAGAAGAGCCAATTAGAGATGTTACTGTAGAGATATTTCCAGTACAAAAGGTGGTAGATGATTATGTAAAAAACCTTCAAATCGCTCCTACTGATAAGTTTTCAAGTGTTTTAGACTTATCTTTACTTGATGCAACACCTACTAAAGCAATTGACTATCTAAATACATTAGTTACCCTATACAACGATGCGGCAATTGCAGACAAGCGATTTATATCAGAAAAGACATCTGAATTTATTGAAAGTCGATTAAATTTAATCACTGAAGAATTAGGTGATGTAGAGAAAAGTGTTGAGGGATATAAATCCAGACACAATATTACAGATATACCAACAGAATTAGGTCTGTACTTACAGAATACTAATGTATATGAAAAGCAAATCATTGAAAATGAAACCGAATTAAAAGTGGTTACTTCAATGATTGAATTTTTGAAAAAAAGTGAGCCTAATGAACTTATCCCTGGAAATATTATTTCTTCAGATGCAAGTTCGAATAGCTTGATTAATCAATATAATACAATAGTATTAGATAGAAATAGAATTAGCGCAAGCTCAACTTCAAAAAACCCTGCTGTAATCAAATTAGACAACCAAATTTCAGCAATGAAAGCTTCAGTTATGGAAAGCTTAATTACGCTACAGAGTTCTCTAAAAATTACACAAAAGGAATTAGCCAGTAAAGAATCAGAAATTAAAAATAGACTTTCTCAAGTTCCAAGACAGGAAAGAGAGTTTAGAATTATTGATAGACAGCAAAAAGTAAAAGAGGCAATCTACCTTTACTTATTCCAAAAAAGAGAGGAAACAGCAATTGCGTTAGCTGCAACAGATTTAAATGCTAAAGTGATCGACTTAGCAAAAAGTTCGGATAAGCCTGTATCACCTAAAAAAGCAATTATATTATTGGCTGCTTTAATCTTAGGAGGACTTATTCCTTTTGCAATTATTTACTTGCGCAGTTTATTAGACACAAAAGTGAAAACGCGTCTTGACATTGAGGAGGGAACTAATTTACCTTTCTTAGGAGATATTCCACACTCAGATAATAACGCGCAAATTGTCGATGTTTCAAGTAGAACAAGTACTGCAGAAGCTTTGCGTATCATTCGTACCAACTTAGAATTTATGCTAAGTCATACGGAAGAAGGAAAAGCAAAAATGATCTTCTTAACTTCTACTTTCCCTAAAGAGGGAAAAACTTTTACATCTGTAAATATAGCAGCGACAATTGCTTTATCAGGTAAGAGAACATTGTTAATAGGACTTGATTTGCGTAATCCTCGCTTAGATGATTACATTATGCTACCTACTCAAGGTGTATCAGATTATTTATTAAGAAAAGAAGAAAATATAGATCAATTCATTGTAAAAGTAGATGGTTATGACAACTTCTACGCTTTACCAGCAGGTACAATACCTCCTAACCCAGCAGAATTGCTTATGGGAGAAAGAATTGGTCAATTATTTGAAGAATTGAAAAACCAATATGATTATATCATTGTAGATACAGCTCCTATTAGCTTAGTAACAGATACATTATTGGTAGCCAAATATGCAGATACATTTATTTATGTTGCGAGAGCTAACTATTTAGATAAACGCATGTTAAAACTTCCAAATGACTTACATAAAGAAGGAAAACTTTCGAATATGTCTGTCATTTTAAATGACACTGTTACAACAAAAGGTTATGGAGGATATGGATATGGTTACGGATATGGTTACGGATATGGTCAAGAAATGGAAACTGAAGAACGTCCATGGTGGAAAAAACTATTGAATAGATAAAATATATAAAAAAGGTCGCTCAACTATGAGTGACCTTTTTTCATTAATTGACAAAATATTATATCAAAATATACCGATTTCGAAATATAGAAAGACGAGAATATCAAATTGATAAATCGCTATAACTAAGGGGCATTTTACTAACAATTGTATTAGTGATTTAGTATATTTGCCTTAAAGTTTTGAAAAACGAACAGACTCAAGTCTTTGATAATATTGTTTTCATTTAAAATAAAAAAGAATGACACAAAAATCTAAAATCCTTTACACGTTAACAGACGAAGCTCCAATGTTAGCTACGTTTTCATTTTTGCCAATTGTTCAAGCTTTTGCTAAAACAGCAAATATAGATGTAGAAACACGTGATATCTCTTTAGCAGGTCGTATCCTTGCAAACTTCCCAGAATTCTTAAAAGAGGACCAAAAAATTGGCGATGCTCTAACAGAACTTGGTGAATTAGCAAAAACACCAGAAGCAAACATTATTAAATTACCTAATATCTCTGCTTCATTACCACAATTAAATGCTGCTATAAAAGAATTACAAGCACATGGGTATGCTATTCCTAACTATCCAGCTGAACCAAAAAATGACGAAGAAAAAGCTATTAAAGCAAAATATGCAAAAGTATTAGGTTCTGCAGTAAACCCTGTATTGCGTGAAGGTAACTCTGACCGTAGAGCTCCAAAAGCAGTAAAAAACTATGCAAAGAAACACCCACACTCAATGGGAGCATGGACTGCAAGTTCTAAAACAAATGTTGCTTCTATGTCAGAAGGAGATTTTTATGGAACAGAAAAGTCTGTAACTGTTGCTGAAAATGGCAAATTCAAAATTGAATTCATTGCGAAAGACGGTAGCACTAAATTGCTAAAAGATTTTGCACCTTTATTAGCAGGTGAAGTTATTGACTCATCAGTAATGACTTTAAATAAATTAAAAGCATTTGTTTCTGAATGTAAAGAAGAAGCTAAAGCAAAAGGCATTCTATTTTCTACACACTTGAAAGCAACGATGATGAAAGTGTCTGATCCAATTATCTTTGGAGCTGTAGTAGAAGGTTACTTTGCGGATGTATATGCAAAGTATGCAGACGTTTTTGCTGAATTGGGAATCATACCTAACAATGGATTAGGAGATTTATACGCTAAAATTGCAGGACATGCTAAAGAAGGCGAAATAAAAGCAGCTATTGATACAGCTATAGCTAATGGACCAGCAATAGCAATGGTAAACTCTGACAAGGGGATTACTAACTTACACGTACCATCAGATGTTATTGTTGATGCTTCTATGCCTGCTATGATTCGTACTTCAGGTCAAATGTGGAACAAAGAAGGAAAACAACAAGATACATTAGCTATTATTCCAGATCGTTGTTATGCAGGTGTATATCAAACTGTAATCGAAGACTGTAAAGCGAATGGTGCTTATAACCCTACAACAATGGGATCTGTACCTAACGTTGGTTTAATGGCTCAAAAAGCAGAGGAATACGGTTCTCATGACAAAACATTCCAAGCAGATGCTGCCGGAATCATTAGAGTATCTGATGAAAAAGGTAATATCTTCTTCGAACAAAATGTAGAGAATGGAGATATATTCAGAATGTGTCAAACTAAAGATGCTCCTATTCAAGATTGGGTAAAACTTGCTGTAAACCGTTCTCGCTTATCTGATACACCAGCTATCTTTTGGTTAGACGAAAACAGAGCTCACGATAGAGAAATTATTAAGAAAGTAAATACTTATTTAAAAGATCACGATACGACTGGTTTAGATATTAGAATCTTAAATCCAGTAGAGGCTACGAAAGTTTCTGTTGAGCGAATTCGTCAAGGTTTAGATACTATTTCTGTAACAGGTAACGTATTACGTGACTACTTAACTGACTTATTTCCTATCTTAGAAGTAGGTACATCAGCTAAGATGTTATCTATTGTACCATTGATGAATGGTGGGGGATTATTCGAGACAGGTGCAGGAGGTTCTGCTCCAAAACACATTGAGCAGTTCATTGAAGAAGGTTATTTACGTTGGGATTCATTAGGAGAGTTCTTAGCTTTAGGTGCTTCATTTGAGCATTTGAGCCAAACTCAAGATAATGCTAAAGCTTTAGTTTTAGCTGAAACTTTAGATGAAGCTACAGCTAAATTTTTAGACAACGACAAATCACCTGCTCGTAAAGTTGGTTCAATAGATAACCGCGGTTCTCACTTCTACTTAGCAATGTACTGGGCAGAAGCATTAGCAAACCAAAGCAAAGATGCTGACTTAAAAGCTAAATTTGCTCCAATTGCAAAAGAGATGCTTGCTAATGAAGCAAAAATTAATGAAGAGTTGATTAGTGCTCAAGGAAAAGCTCAAGCTATCCAAGGTTACTATCAACCAAATCAAGAAGCCACTTCAAACGCTATGCGTCCAAGTGCTACTTTGAATAAAATTATCTCATCTATAGCATAAATTATAGATTAAGTATAAAATTAAAAGGTCGTCAATATATTGACGACCTTTTCTTATTTCTATTTCATACGATTCTATCAATCTAATAAAGCGAATAGAGACAATACAAGCACATCTACAAATGCTAATCGCAATAGCTCTATCCTTTATTGATCTAACAAGATTTGATACTTTCTTCCTATTGGAACTTCATCATTGTTTGTCATAGTCATTTTGCCAATAGAGCGCTCTTTTATATTCAATTTATTGACAATGAAAGAACGGTGAACTTGAACAAAATTAGATCCAGATAGGTCATTCTTTATCCCTACTAAAGAGCCATACACAAAATAGCTCTTGCGTCGGCTATTGGTAAATATCTTGATATAGTTTCCTGCACTTTCTACATAAATAATATCGTCTAAATTAATTTTATAATCCATCCCATCCTCTTTGATGGTAATAAAAGAAGGTACTTCCTTCAATTGAAGCTTATCTTTACAAAATACTTTTGCTTTTTCTACTGCTTTTAAAAACTTAGTAAAAGAAATCGGTTTCAATAAATAATCTACTGCATCATTCTGATAAGATTCTAATGCATAATCAGAATAAGCAGTTGTAACAATAGTTGTTGGTTTTACAGATAACATTTCCAAAAATTCTAATCCAGAAACCAAAGGCATATTAATGTCTAAAAAAAGAATATCCACATCTTTTTCTTGCATAAATAACAACGCATCCTTACCATTATATGCATGCCCTACACATTCTAAGTCGGCACATTGATTAATATGACTTAAAAGTACTTGATGAGCAGGTTTCTCATCATCAATAATTAAACATTTATAGGTAACTCCCATAACTCTAATTTTGTTTTATAATAATTCTTCGATTTAGTCCTTGTAAATTTATATTTCAACTTAGACACTTCTAATCGACGCTCTAAATTCTTTATCCCCACTCCTGTCCCTGTCTGTATCAACTCATCCGCTAAACAACTATTCTCAATTTCAAAAAACAAATGATTATTCTTTTCAGTTCCTCTTAACTTTATAAAGGGTTCTTCCGTTTGCAGAGCAAACTTAATAGCATTTTCTACTAAACTAAAGTACAAAAGAGGAGGTACTTTATACTTTGATATATCTCCTTCATAAGCAATATCCACTATAAGATTATTACTTCTAAACTTATAGTAGTTAAAATACTCTTTCAAAAAATCAATCTCTTGTTCTAAACTGATAAATTCTTTCTTTGTCGCTTCTAACTGATAGCGAAGTAAATGAGAAAGTTGCAAAATGCGTTCAGGCGTTTCACTTGGATTAGTCAAAGCTTCTCCATAGAGATTATTCATAGCATTCAACAGAAAATGAGGATTGAGTTGCATCTTTAAGAAATCTAATTCTGCTACAGTAGAGACAAGGCGTTTTTCTCTAACCGTAATATCATTAAATATCCATAAGTGAATAAAATATGCACCCGTACCTAAAAAGGCAAAAAACAGAATATTGACAATTTCTATCAACCAGGAGTCAAAATCTCCTGTTAACATATTCATATATGCTATTCCTATTACAACTGTTGCCCAATAAAAAGACGCTAAAGGAAAGAACTTATCATATTGTTTGGTCATGACATAACGCTTAATCAATATAATATTACTTCCCATGATAGCTCCATAAATAATAAAAAAGGTAGGTAGAAGTTCTTTCCATATTTCAGGAAGCGTTCGATCTCCACGATCTACAGAAGCGGCAAAAGTAAAAATGGATAATAGTATAAGAACTACCATCACATTTCTCAACCAAAAGTTTGAATATATCTTCCAAAGTGACTTCATACAAACAAATGTAGATAATCAATACTCTACAAACTTATAATTTATTATTATTTATTTGAAAACCATTAAAATAATACTCTTTTAGGTATATATATTTAATTAATATTTACGTTACTACCTTTACTACATTTACATTGAAATTAAAAACACTACAAATGAGAAAACACAAAAAGTTTACCAATTTATTAATTGGCATAATACTTCATTTTGGAGTATTGTCAACTTTTTCTATCGATACCCATGCGATGTCAAGTTTCTATTCTCAAAAGCTATTGACTTTTCAAGGACAAATTATGGATAAAACATCTCCTTTAATTGGAGCTACTGTCTATATAGAAGGAACTAAATATGCAACTTCCACAGATGAGTTGGGTAAATTCCAATTTCAACTTCCTGCAGGAGAGTATACTGTCACTATTTCCTATTTAGGCTATGAAAATCAATCTAGAAAATTAGAACTAACAGATGATTACACATTAAACATTCAATTAGTAAAGGACAGCAAGCAATTAGATGAGCTGATTATTGTAAAAAATGACAAGAAAGCTGATATCAGAACTCCTGAAATGAGCGTGAATAAACTCTCTATTCAAGACATAAAGAAAATGCCTGTTGTTCTTGGTGAAACAGATATTCTAAAATCAATTCTTCAATTACCTGGTGTAACTAATGCAGGAGAAGGAGCAGCTGGTTTTAACGTTAGAGGAGGTTCTGCTGGACAAAACTTAGTCCTTCTGGATGATGCACCTATCTATAGTTCCTCACACTTGTTTGGTTTCTTCTCTGTTTTCAATTCAGATGCTGTTAAGAATATCAAACTTTACAAGGGAGGAATTCCAGCTCGTTTTGGAGGGAGATCTTCTTCAGTATTAGAAGTATTCCAAAAAACGGGAAACAATACCGCATTTAACGCTATGGGAGGTATTGGCTTAATTTCAAGTAGAATTATGGCGGAAGGCCCTATACAAAAAGATAAATCCTCTTTCTTAGTAGCAGGTAGGGCTTCATATGCTCATTTGTTCTTAAAAATGTCAGACAACAAAAACTCTGCTTACTTTTATGATTTAAATACAAAACTAAACTTTGATTTGTCGCCTAAGAACAAATTGTTTTTCTCTGGGTATTTTGGTAGAGATATTTTTAGCTTCACTGATTTGCTAAAGAATAACTTTGGAAATACAGCAGCTTCACTTCAATGGAACCACCTTTTCAATGATAATTTGGTAAGTAATACTTCTTTAATTTACAGTGATTACTACTATGGTTTAGATATGGATTTGGTAGGTTTCAAATGGGATTCTGGTATTAAAACATATCAATTCAAGCTAGACTTTACGCATGACGTAAAACCAAATTGGCAACTAAAATACGGTGCTGTCTCTACTTATTATAATTTTGCACCTGGTACAATAAAACCTACTAAAGCAGATTCACCAATTAACTACAAGAAGATTGACAATAAATATGCCTTAGAAACAAATGCATACATCGAATCAGAACAACATATTGGACAACATTTTAGTTTTAACTATGGACTTCGATTATCTAATTTTAACCGTGTAGGTAAAGAAACAATTAATTTGTATGAAAACGATCAGGCTGTTATTTATAACGCTGATTTAGGTATATATGATATGGCGGATCCAATAGGAACTAAATCGTATAGCAAAGGGAAATCTATTGATAACTTTACTAATATTGAACCGCGATTTGGTATTTCTTATGCCATAAATGACGATCAATCTATTAAAGCCAGTTACAATAGAATGACACAATATATACAGTTAATTTCAAACACATCTGCTCCAACTCCATTAGATATTTGGACGCCAAGTAGTTCATATATAAAACCACAATTAGTAGATCAAGTTGCGCTTGGGTATTTTCAAAACTTAAATGAAGGAAAATATAGTATCGAGTCAGAAGTATTCTTTAAAAAAGGTAAAAATAGTATTGATTATATAGACGGCGCAGAGTTAATTGGAAATGAAGCTATAGAACGAGTTATACTAAATGGAGAATCAAGAGCATATGGTTTAGAGTTAATGCTTAAAAAGAATACAGGAGCACTCACTGGTTGGATTGCCTACACTCTTTCCAAATCAGAACAAAGAACACCTGGTAGAAATGCTAATGAACCTGGTATAAACAATGGCGAATGGTATAAAACTCCTTATGACAAATTACATGATTTATCTGTTACAGCAATGTATGAGCTAAATCCCAAGTGGAGTTTTAGTGCAAGTTTCACACTACAATCTGGTAGACCTATAACCTATCCTGAAGGTCAATATGAATATGACGGTGTGAGAGTCCCTAACTTTGGCAAAAGAAATGCACATAATCTTCCTGCTTACCACCACTTAGATGTGTCTGCTACTTATATACCAAATCCAAACTCTACAAAAAGATGGAAAGGAGAATGGGTCTTCGGAATCTACAACTTGTATGGTAGATCTAATGCAGCATCTATAACCTTCAGAGAAAATGAAGATGTGAGAGGACAGAATGAAGCAGTACGCATGTCAATATTTGGATTAGTACCAAGTGTTACTTATAATTTTAAATTTTAAAAACATGAAAAAAGCACATCTATTATATTCCATAATCATTAGTTACTTTCTTTTAACTTCATGTGAAAAGGTAATTGATTTGGATCTCCCTACTGCTCCAGCAAGATTAGTTGTAGAGGGAAATATTGATTTTACCCCTGAAAACATCAATGATACATTAAAAGTTAAATTATCTCTAACTACAGACTATTACAACTCCAATATCCCAGTTGTAAATAATGCAATCGTTTGGGTCGAAAAAGAGAATGGTACAACTTATACCTTCCGTGAAATGAATAATACAGGAGTATATATATCAACTGAAGTTCCAAAAGAAATCAACAAAAAATACAAACTTCACATAGAGTACGACAATGATGTATATGAAGCAAATGAGATACTTTTAAGTACACCTGTCATTACTGAATTAAAACAAACAAGAGAAAAACTAATCAACGAAGATTTATATGTGTTAAGGTATTACTTCCAAGATACGCCAAAGGAAGATGGCACTCTTAATTACTATTACAGCAAAATAAAGCGCAACAACGACCGACCTTACTTAAGTGTAATTTCAAATGAACATTCGAAAGGAAATCAAATCGAAAAGCTATACATTGACAAGGATACAAAAGTTGATGATGAAATAAATATTAGTTCTTATCAAATATCAAGAAACTATTACAATTATCTAAAACAACTTACATCAAACACTAATTCTGCAGGTGGCCCTTTTCAAGTACCACCAGGTCAAGTAAAAGGCAATGTAAAGAACCTAACCTCTCCAGACAAACAAGCTTTTGGATACTTTAGGATAACAGAGAAACAAACTTATAAACACAAGGTTTTTGAACAACCAAAACCGTAAACTAAAAAAAGAGTTCAATGCGATTTTACTAAATCTAATTGAACTCTTTTTTTATTTATCGCTGTAATAACTCTTTTGCGTGAACTAATGCCGACTCCGATATATCCTTACCTGATAGCATTTGAGCCACTTCCGTTATTCGACTTTCATACGTCAATTCTTCTATTTGTGACGTTGTTGTTTCTCCCTTCGCAGTCTTAAATACTTTAAAGTGGGTATCTCCTTTGGCTGCAATTTGCGGTAAATGGGTTATCGCAAAAACTTGCATTTCCTTGCTCATCTCACGCATAATTTCACCCATCTTATCAGCAACCTCTCCTGAAACTCCAGTATCAATCTCATCAAAAATAATTGTTGGTAGATTAGAATACTTGGCCAAAGTCGATTTTATAGCTAACATGATACGAGACATTTCACCTCCAGATGCAACCTTCTTTAAAAGTCCAAAATCCATTCCCTTATTAGCAGAAAATAACAACTGCATCTGATCTTTTCCATTTGACATAAAATGGGCAGTATATTCAAACTCAAACTTAAAATTTGAATTTGGCATTCCAACTTGCTTTAAAATATCTATTAATTGTTTTTGTAACACTGGAACTGCCTTCTTTCTGGCTTCTGATAACTGCTTAGCTAATCGCTCTAACACATTTTCTAAGCTCTCTATCTCTTTTGTAACTTCTACTATTTTATCCTCTAAATCAGTGGCAAGAAAAACTTTCCCACTTAACTCATTCTCAATTGTAATCAATTCTTCAACTGTAGCAACTTGATGTTTCTTTTGTAAAGAATACAACAACTGTAATTTCTCATTGGTAATCGCGAGCTGTTCAGGATCCGATAAAACGCTATCTACCATGTTCTCAATTTCACCGACGATATCTTCTACCTCAATATCAACGCTACTAATGCGATTAGACAGTTCCTCATACTCTTTAGAAATAGAAGCTAACTTCGACAGTATATTACGGGCTTCTCTTAATCCAGCAACCAAACCTACTTGCTCATCAGTAAATACAGTCAATGCATTGCTAAAGTTCTCACGCACAAACTCAACGTTATTAAGTTTGTCAAACTCTGCTTCTAATTGCTCTTGATTCAAATCTGATAGATGAGCTTCCTCTAATTCTTGTAACAGAAAAGCATTATAATCTTGTTCTTTTAAAAGTTCTGCTTGTGTCTGCAAAAACTCCTTTAACTTACTTTGCAGTTTCTTATATTGCTTTAAATGAGCTTGATATTCTTCTAAAACACTATTATTATCAGCAACAGCGTCTATAATGTGCAATTGATAATTTTCATCTGACAATTCACCTGTTTGATGCTGTGAGTGTATATCAATAAGATAACTACTTAATTCTTGTAAATCAGCAAGGTTAACTGGACTATCATTGACAAAGGCGCGAGACTTCCCAGAAGGGAGTATCTCCCTGCGAATAATAGTTACCTCTTCATATTCAATATCCAAAGTAGCGAAAACCTCTTTTAATTTATACTCTTTAATATTAAAATGTCCTTCAACTACACATTTCTCCTCCTTGTTCTTTAATGACCCTAAATCTGCTCGTTTACCTTGCAACAATCCCAGAGCACCAAGTAAAATAGACTTACCTGCCCCCGTCTCTCCAGTTATAATAGAAAAACCATTGTAGAATTCTCGCTCTAAAGATTCGATTAGAGCAAAGTTTTTAATAGTCAATAAAGTCAACATATACCTTTAGTTTTAAACTATAAATTATTCCATTTTGCCGAGTTCAGCGGAGCTAATTTATTCAATAATTCGATAACTAACTTTTTATTTTTATCTGTAACACCCGAATAAATATTACTTAACTCTTCCGTTTTTGCATCAAAAAAGATACGCATTAAAAAAGAGCCTGGTCTATTCTTGTGCAACACTTCCAAATCTTGAAGTGATTTAAAAATTCCATCTCGACCATTTTCTAAATTAGAAGACATAACATCCAATCCCTTTAAATGGTAATTGTAAAGCGCTTTTCTATATGGCATACCCGTTCCAGCAATTACATCATTCACAAGATAATATCGAGTATTCGTCCCATCTCCTTGCTTCCAACCTTTTGCCCCAGATTGCTGTGCAATTGAAACAATAGAAGACGCATTCTGATAGAACTCACTTCCTCCCTCTAACTGAAAACTATCTGCATCTAAACCGAGTATCATATTAGCGTAAAAAGCAATTAAACTGGTTAAATTAGAGTCAAAAGAGTTGGGATTATAAAACAAATTTTCAAATTCTATATAAGAAAATGAAATATCTTTATCATTAAAGTTTAAGATAGGACTAGAATAAGAAGAATTATAAATTGGTCTAGTAGCTTGCACTTGCATACTACCTCCTATCAAGTTATTATTATACGAAGTTACAGTAAGGATAAATACACAATCTACCTTTTCTACCGCATTATACTTCTTCGATCCCCAACTTGTATTATTTATAAACTCTTGTAAGGACTTCTCTAAGTTTTTAAAATAAGCTTGATTACTATTTCCTACTTGGCTATGATTAATATTTACAGTTGCATGTAACTCTTGTGAGTAAGAGTTTATCATCAAAAAAAAACAACTAATCAGCCAAATAAGTTTATTCATAATGCTCTACAATTTTTTGCACAATATCTTTTGCAACATCTTCTTTTGATTTTAACTCCATGGGTTGAATATTAAAATCCTTATCTATAAAGGTAACTTTATTTGTTGGTTTACCAAAACCTGCACCTTTATCATTTAAAGAATTCAAAACAATTAAGTCCAGATTCTTCTTTGTTATCTTCTGTTTCGCATGTTCTATCTCATTCTCTGTTTCAAGGGCAAAACCAATGAGAAACTGTTCTTTTTTAATTGCTCCTAAGGACGCAAGTATATCTGGGTTTTTGTCCATTTCGATAACAAATTCCTCAGTATTCTTTTTAATCTTTTGATTGGCAATATGCCTTGGGCGATAATCTGCTACAGCAGCAGCAGCAATAACAGCATCTACTTGCTCAAAATAATCATGACAAACAGTATACATTTCCATGGCAGACATTATCGAGATCACTTTAACCCTTTTATCTTTCACCTTCTGGTTGGTAGGCCCCGAAACCAAAATTACCTCCGCACCTAATCTTGCCAATTCATTAGCAATATCATATCCCATTTTACCAGATGAGTGATTCCCAATAAAGCGAACAGGATCAATAGGTTCGTAAGTTGGTCCCGCTGTTACTAAAACGGTCTTACCGATCAAAGACAAAGATTTTGACAATTCCTCACAAACAAACGCTACGATATTCTCTGGTTCAGCCATACGACCTTTTCCGATTAATCCGCTTGCTAATTCACCTTCCTCTGCAGGAATAATAATATTCCCAAAAGAAGCTAATCGATCTAAGTTCATCTCCGTTGAAGGATGTGCATACATATCCAAATCCATTGCAGGAGCAATATAAACAGGACATTTTGCCGAAAGGTATACTGCCATAAGCAGATTATCACAAATACCGTTAGCCATTTTACCTAATGTATTTGCCGTTGCAGGAGCAATAATCATCAAATCAGCCCAAAGAGCTAAATCAACGTGATTATTCCATGTTCCTCCTTGATCACCAGCATGAAAGAAGTTTGTAAAAGCTGGTTTCTTCGATAAAGTAGATAAGGTATAAGGAGTAACAAATTGATGAGAAGCAGGTGTCATAAGTACTTGTACTTCTGCACCTGCCTTTATAAGTAAACGTACTAAGCCAGCCGTTTTATAAGCGGCAATTCCACCAGTGATACCCAGTATTACTTTTTTTCCGCTTAATACTGACATGTTCTTAGTATATAATTATTTTACAGCTTCTTTAAAAGTCACTTTATTATCTAACCATTCTTCAACAGCTAAAGCATGAGCTTTTGGAAGTTTCTCATAGAATTTTGATACTTCGATTTGTTCTTTATTTTCAAAAACTTCATCTAAGCTATCGTTATAAGTAGCGAACTCTTCTAATTTTTCAATCAATTCACCTTTAATCTCCGTATTGATTTGGCTAGCTCTCTTAGCAATGATTGTAATAGCTTTATAAACGTTACCTACTGGTTCTTCAATTTTATTCTTGTTATAAGTAACTGTGTTTACAGGAGCATTTGTTTTCTTTAAATCCATCTCGCTTAAATTATTTTGAAAATTTTTCTAATTCTTTATTAATATCAGTAATCATACTATCCACTTTCGATCTGTACTTTGTCTCAGCATTAAAGCGAATTAAACCGTCATACATTAATTGTGCATTCTTTAAACGCTCTTCCATTTTCCAAACGACACTATTCATTGCCAATTTATATGCAGAATCAAACTTGTAGTACAATGCATCTTCTTTCAGCTCTGTTCCAGGAAAATCGTATATAAAATTATCCAAAGCTATAATAGCTGCTGTATAATTACGCGTGAATGCTCCAATAGTATTCAACTGTTTTGCATTTTCAAAGGCCTTTCTTTCCAGCTTCTTATTCATCTCTGACATAATGCTATTGGCTTCAAACACAAAATCAGATGTTGGATACTGATCTATAAATCGTTGCAGTTTATCAATAGTCTCATTGGTAATATGTTGATCTAAAGAATAAACTGGTGACAATTTCACACCACATTTAATTTCTTTTAATAGCGCTTCTTCTCTTTTTTCACTACGAGGATAACTTGCTGCAAAAATCCTAAATCTAGAACCTGCTAACTCATAATCCTTAGTAACAAACGTTGCTTCAGCAAAATTATAATACATTTCTTCAGCATCAGGACGAGCTCTATAAGCTGTTTCTAATTGCTCATACAAACGTATTGCACGTCGGTATTTCTTTTGTTCATAATATTGGTTTGCTACCTCTTTTTTATACTCTAGATCCTCTGACTTCAATGCTTTTTGCATAGGACTACACCCCACCAGAGAAAGCATTAAAAAAGATAAACCGATATATCTTTTCATAAATAATTATAGTTTTTTAAAACAAAAGTTTTGCTGCATACTTATTAGAAAGCAATTGCAAATTTAGTTATTAATTGCATTATACAAAAACCTTTTTACACTAAAAAGAAAAGATGCCACTTTTTTGACACCTTTTCTTAAGATACTTATTCTTAATAGACTAAATTACACTGTTGTGTTATTAGTTCCTTGCTGGTTAAACCCTTTAATATCATTGTCAAATAAGTATAAACCACCTTTATCGTCACCAATAAGATTTATCTTATCCAAAATTGTACGAGCCGTCGCTTCTTCTTCAATTTGTTCTGAAACATACCACTGTAAGAAATTATGTGTTGCATAATCTCTTTCTTCTAAAGCGATATGTACTAAGTCATTTATACTTTTAGACACAAAAACCTCGTGTTCAAACAATTGTTTAAAAAGAGTTTTAAAAGAAGAATGATCTAATACCGGTTTAGCTATATCCGGAATAACCGCTTCACCACCTCTTTGATTAATATACTTAATTAACTTCAACATATGCTGACGCTCTTCATCTGATTGAGCAAACATAAAAGTTGCAATTCCTTCAAATCCTTGTATTTCTGCCCACGATGCCATGGCCAAGTAAATCTGAGAAGAATCTCCTTCTAATTTAACCTGGTTGTTTAACGCTGCTTGTAATTTATCTGATAACATATTTCTTATTTTAATATTCTTTTGCTTTCATTCTCTATTCTCTCTGCTAAAGAACGATCGACATTTACTAAAGGTAAACGCAAATGAGTCTCAGATATTTTAGCAAATTTTAAAATTTCCTTAATACCCGCAGGATTTCCTTGTTCGAAAATCATATCAATGATAGGCATCATATCAAATTGCAAAGCAAATGCCTCATCTACTTTACGCGCTAATCCCAAGCGTATCATTTCACTGAACTGTTGAGGAATTCCTTGACCAATAACAGAAATCACACCTGCTCCTCCTGCTAATACAAGTGGTAAAGCAATAGTATCATCCCCAGAAATAACTAAAAAGTCCTTGCGCTCTACTTGACGTAAAATCTCCATTCCTTGAACTATACTTCCTGCTGCCTCTTTAATACCTATTATGTTTTTAAAGTCATTCGCTAACCTCGCCACTGTTCCCGGCATCATATTACTTCCTGTGCGTCCTGGAACATTGTAAAGTATAATAGGTAGAGGACTATGTTCAGCTATCATTTTGAAATGTTGATATATTCCCTCTTGTGTTGGCTTATTGTAATATGGCGATACTGATAATATAGCATCAAATCCTTCTAAATTATCATGAGACAACTCTTGCACTACGGCTTGAGTATTGTTTCCTCCTACTCCTAAAACTAATGGCAATCGCTTCTTATTAGCCTCCACTACTACGCGTTTGACTAACTGTTTTTCTTCTGTAGTTAAAGTTACAGATTCTCCTGTAGTTCCCAAAACTACAAGATACTCAACTCCTCCTTTGATTACATACTCTACCAAATTTTGCAGAGCTGCTACATCTACAGAAAGGTCACTTCTAAATGGTGTAATTAAAGCTACACCTGTCCCTTTTAATGATTGCATAATGATTCTTGACTATTAGTTCTTAAAAATATTTATATACTCAAATAATAATTTTACATATAACTCCGCATCTAATCCATTCATCTCTATATTAAAATGATTGACAAAAGACGTTACTGATGCCAAACCAACTTTGAACTTCGCTTTAGATTGACTCGTACCCCATAACAAAGGTATTGTATCACTCTTGTAAAAGCTAATCAATAGATCAAATGGTTTTTCAACAAATACCTTCAACGATTCATTTGATGTTTTCAAACTTGACTCAAAATCTCTCAACTTAAAAACATACGCATCCTCCTCTTTTACCTTCGAATTACTTCCATCGTAATACAAAACTAAAATATCTTCCCTCTTAAAACCTCTATCTACTAAAATATTTATCATACTCTCTACAGTAGACTGTTCCTTCTTCTCAGACAAAATTCCTATTGTCTTTACTTGATAATTAAATTCTAAAGGAACTGAAGGTAATTTTGTCCCTTCCACCGCCTTGCGTAAAGCTTTCTTTTTTACTGCATTAAACAACATACCATTGTGATTTTTGTAAATTTAAAAAAATTCGTAAACCATGTTGCGTATTTAACATCGATTTATTGAATCATACTTAAAAATTCCTCTTCATTCAAAATGGTAATTCCTAACTTATTTGCTTTCTCTAATTTAGATGGTCCCATTTTATCTCCTGCTACAACATAATCAGTCTTAGAAGAAATCGAACTTCCATTCTTTCCTCCGTGATCTTCTATAGCTTGTTTTATCTCATCTCTGGACATTTTAGTAAAAACACCAGAAACCACAATTGTCTTTCCTTTTAATATATCAGACACTACAGTTGATTCTTTCTCCTCTATTACAAATTGTAGACCATAAGACTTTAATCGCTCTATAATTTCTTTATTTTTCTCATTGCTAAAGAAATCTATTACGCTCTGTGCAATTCTTTCTCCAATCTCATCCACCATTATCATCTCCATCAAAGGTGCTTGAGATAAAGCATCTATATTCTTATAATGTGCTGCTAACTTCTTAGCTACGGTTTCTCCAACAAATCTAATTCCCAAAGCATACAATACTCTCTCAAAAGGAACTTGCTTAGATAGTTCTATCCCTTTTATTAGATTATCTGCGGACTTCTCTCCCATGCGTTCCAATCCCAAAAGCTGTTCTTTCTTAAGTTCATATAAATCCGCATAGTTCTCCACTAATTCATTTTTATACAACAATACAACTGTTTCTTCTCCAAGTCCATCAATATCCATCGCTTTACGGGAAATAAAGTGTTGAATTCTACCAGCGATTTGAGGAGGACAACCATATACATTAGGACAGTAATGTTGTGCCTCTCCTTCATTTCTAACCAATTTAGTTTGACATTCCGGACATTCTTTTATATAAACGGTACGCTGAGAGTCAGCTGGTCTTGCTTCTAAATTCACCCCTACAATCTTTGGTATAATCTCTCCTCCTTTTTCTACATATACAGAATCACCTTCTCGGATATCTAATTTAGCAATTTGATCTGCATTGTGCAAAGAGGCTCTCTTAACGATCGTACCCGCTAATTGCACTGGCTCCAGATTTGCAACGGGTGTTATTGCCCCTGTTCTACCTACTTGATAAGAAATAGTATTCAATATTGTCTCTGCTTGCTCTGCTTTAAACTTATAAGCAATAGCCCATCGTGGAAACTTAGAAGTATATCCTAATTCTTCCTGGTAATGAAGTGAGTTTATCTTAATTACCACACCATCTGTCTCATAAGGCAACTCATGTCTGTGTTCATCCCAATAGGCAATGAACTCCAAAACCTCATCTATATTCTTTGCTAATTTAGACACTATTGGAACCTTAAACCCCCATTCACGAGCCTTCTCTAAGCCTTCATACTGGGTTGCAAAACCTAAATCACTTCCTACAACATAGTAAAGCAAGCAATCCAAAGGTCGTTTGGCAACTTCTGCACTGTCTTGTAATTTCAAACTTCCAGAAGCGGTATTTCTGGGATTTGAATAAGGAGTTTCTCCAATTTCAATCAACTCCTGATTCATTTTCTCAAAACCTGCAAATGGCAAAACTATTTCTCCGCGTATATCAAAACTCTTTGGATAATCACCTTTCAATTTTATTGGAACAGAACGAATAGTGCGAATATTATTTGTCACATCATCTCCTTGTACACCATCTCCTCGAGTAACTGCCTTTATTAACTCGCCATCTTCATAAGTAATACTTATAGATGCTCCATCGTACTTTAACTCGCAGGTAAACTCTACAGGAACATCGCCCAAGTTCTTTTGAATGCGTTGTTCCCAATCCAGTAAATCTTCTTTAGAATAAGAATTTTCCAAAGAATACATACGATAACGGTGAACTACTGTATCAAAATTCTTAGTTATAGCCCCGCCAACACGCTGTGTTGGTGAATTACTATCAAAATATTCTGGATGAGCAAGCTCCAATTTTTCTAATTCCTTTAACTTTTGATCAAACTCAAAATCAGAAATGGTAGGCGTATCTAATACATAATAATTATAATTATGTAAATTCAATTCCTCTCTTAACGCAATAATCTGTTCTTGTACATTCATTCTAAGCAAAATTACAACTTCAACAAATCTTTAAACTGCTGATACAGCACTCCATCACTCAGGATAGCTCCTTGTTGGATAATATCAAAAACCTCCTTATTTCTGTCACTTCCAAAGTCTTTACCTCCGTGCTTTATCTCTACATCGTTTGTAAAAACAGCATCACTTAACCATTGTAATCCTTCTTGAGTCATAAAGTCGATATCTGTTAATAACGCTTTTATAACAATTGTATGTATGTGCTTCTCATCAAAACCAAAAAGAAATATATGATTTTTTGAATAGTGCTCTAAAAAACGAGCATTACTCAACACTCCTTCCCATACTAAATCCGAAAAAACATCTAACTCTTGTTCTGCGACTTCTGGTTTCTCTTCCTTCAATTTATCCCACTCATGCTTATCTATCTGCTGAGAAGCAAGAAAATTAGTGAATTCCGGGTGCATTTCTTCAAATTGCTCTTTTGTAAGACGTGTATATTTCATGATTACTTAATTTCAACTGTCAAAAATACTAATTCTAATGAACATAAAAACCAAAAGCAAATACAACAATACAATATAATATCTTAAATAAACACAAAAAGCCCTTTGGTAAACCAAAGGGCCTAAAAACTCTCTACTAAAGCTAAAACTTTCTAACAAATAGCCGACAAACCTATTTGCTTCAAAAAAAATCTAATCGTTAATAATCTAAATCACCCATGAAAAATGATTATTACAATTCAAAAGTAGACATCCTTATCTATTGTTAAAAAACAATAACAAATATTAGTAAACGATTTCAAATAAAATTCAAACAAAACGGATTCTACAACTTTCACGTTGATTCTTTACACTATTCAAAAAAATACACAACCCTAAAACCTTCACCACACTACACCTTATCAAAATACTGGAGATTGAATCTAAAAAACTCACTTATGATACCTGTACGTAGTAAGCACTTCACAAAACAAAAAAGGCCCCCTAAATTAGGAGGCCTTTTCTATATATAATCTTTTAAGACTATTCTTGCTCAGCGATTACTTCGTAATCTACTTCAACGATTACATCACGGTGTAAACGAACGTTAGCAGTATATTTACCTAAACGTTTGATAACTCCTGAAGTAATGAATTTTTTATCAACTGTTTGTCCGTTTTTAGCGAAAACTTCAGCGATATCTGCATTAGTTACAGATCCAAATAATTTCTCACCACCAGCTTTAACAGCGATTTTGATTTCCAAAGCTTTCAAAGCTTCTGCAATAACTTGTGCGTCAGCGATTAATTTAGCTTCTTTGTGCGCTCTTTGTTTTAAGTTCTCAGCTAATACTTTTTTAGCAGAAGGAGTAGCCAATACAGCCATTCCTTGAGGAATTAAATAGTTACGTCCGTATCCTGGTTTTACAGTTACTACGTCATCTTTAAATCCTAACTTTTGAACGTCTTGTTTTAAGATAATTTCCATTGTTGATGTCCTTTTAAGAAGAAGTTAGGTTTCACGAATGAAAACCAACAACTTAAGTTTTTAATTATTTTAATAAGTCAGCTACGTACGGCATTAAAGCTAAGTGACGTGCTCTTTTTACTGCTACAGAAACTTTTCTTTGGAATTTCAAAGAAGTCCCTGTTAAACGACGTGGTAAAATTTTACCTTGCTCGTTTACGAATTTTAATAAGAAATCAGCATCTTTATAATCGATGTATTTGATTCCTGATTTTTTGAAACGACAATACTTTTTAGTTTTGTTTGTTTCAATGTTTAAAGGCGTTAGATATCTGATATCTCCGTCTTTTTTACCTTTTGCAGATTGCTCTATACTTGACATAACAATTAAGCTTTTTTAGATTTTAATTTCTCTCTTCTTCTTTCAGCCCAAGCTACAGCGTGTTTGTCTAAAGCTACAGTTAAGAAACGCATAACTCTTTCGTCACGTCTGAATTCAGTCTCTAAGTTGATAATGATATCAGCTGGTGCTGTGAATTGGAATAAGTGGTAGAATCCACTTTTCTTGTGTTGGATCTCATAAGCTAATTTTTTCAAGCCCCAGTCCTCTTTAGCTACCATCTCAGCTCCTCTAGAAGTAAGAAATTCTTCGAATTTCGCTACTGTTTCCTTTACCTGAGTTTCAGATAAAACGGGATTCAAGATGAAAACAGTTTCATAATGATTCATAAATAAAAAATTTTATTTGTTATAAAAATTGGGTGCAAAAATAAGTATTAATATCATTCAACACAAGCTATTTTTGCTTTTTTATTTCATTCTAATTCTAATAGTTAGAATAAGCTATCAACACGATAATCTATTATCGTTCTATTTCCTTACCTAACAAAGCTTCTGCTCTTTCATACATTCCCTCTATTGACAGTACCAATAAATCAGGGTGTGCTTTTAACCACTTCGCATTTAACTCAACTAAGTCTTCTTCAATATCGTAAAACTCATCATTCTTTAAAGCATCTCTCGTTGGATTCTCACCAAAATAATCCGTTTCAATAAAAGCTTCTAATGCCACTTCATCATAGTCTTTCAAAAACGCTACTTGTTTTTGTAAAAAAGCCAAATGTTTCACAGCTCCCATTTTTTCTAATCCCTCGATAACTACATCGAAGAAATCATAATCAGCTTGTGTATTCCAAACTAATTGAGAGAAATTGCCATTATTATACTCTGCCAAATAGTAATCTACATAATAACTTAAAAATGCATCTGGATGAATAAACTCTGCTGGATCTGTTTCAGCTTCTTCTCTGATTAAGTTAATAAATGTAATATTTGAATACACTACATCGTACGCATCCTCACTTTTCATTGCATTCTCTGAAACAACAATCTTTAAATCTTTCATATTTATTTCTTTTAAATGGAGCGCTATACACAAAACACCTCCTAACATTATTTTCTAAACTAAGGTAATACTTTTGCATCAAATACACCTTTACCTAATTCTCTTACTTTAGTAAAAATCTACATTAATAGTCACTTTTACTGAGCGATAAGCGCCAATAGCCTCAAAGCTTTTCAAAATCTGCTTGATCTCTAATTTTGTTTTATTCAATGACACTTGCTGTGGAATCTTAATTAAAATCACGCGAATATACTGATTCCTTATTCTATTGATAGCAGGTTCTTCTGGCCCTAATACTGGAATTTGAAACTGTTGTTTCAAACTGTTATACACCCAAAAAGAGGCCTCTTTTAACTTCTCAAACTCCCTATGTCTTAAAGTCAACTTTACCAAGCGATAAAAAGGAGGGTATTTAAAATTATGTCTTTCATACATCTGCTCCTTAAACATACCTAAATAATCATTATTAGTCACTTGCTGTATGATATTGTGATATGGATTAAATGTCTGTATGATAACTTTCCCTTTTTTATCCTTTCTTCCCGCTCTTCCAGAGATTTGCACTAACATTTGATAAGCTCTCTCATGTGCCCTAAAATCTGGATGATACAAACTATTATCAGCGTTCATCACCCCTACCAAATTCACATTACTAAAATCAAAGCCTTTCGCCAACATCTGTGTACCTACAAGGATGTCAATCTCCTTCTTCTCAAATGCCTCTACCAGCTTTTCATAACCATATTTACCTCGAGTCGTATCTTGATCCATGCGGCCGATGCGCTTATTGGGAAACAACTCTTTCAACTCTTCTTCTACTTGCTCTGTCCCAAACCCCTTTGTATTCAAATCAACACTATGACAGCGATAACACTGCTTAGGCATTGGCAAAGTATACCCACAATAATGACATCTCAATTCATTTCGATACTTGTGATAGGTCAAACTCACATCACAATGTGGACACTCTGGTACAGCACCACATGTCATACATTCAACTACAGGAGAAAATCCCCTTCTGTTCTGAAACAAGATAACCTGTTCCTCCAAAGACAAAGACATATTAATTGCATCAATCAAATAATCAGAAAAATGGCCTGTCATCTGCTTGCGCTTATACTTGTCCTTGATATCAACTAAGACTATCTCTGGCAAGCGAACATTAGTGTATCGTTTGCGCAATTGAACTAATCCATACTTACCTTGATTGGCATTGTAATACGTCTCTAAACTCGGCGTAGCTGAACCCATTAATACTTTTGCACCATGTTGTTTTGCCAAAACGACTGCACAATCCCTCCCGTGATATCGAGGAGCAGGATCATGCTGCTTATAATTCGGTTCCTGCTCTTCATCAATAACGAGAAACTTCAAATTTTGAAAAGGTAAAAAAACCGCCAAACGAGTACCTATCACTACCTTCGCCTTTTCTGATTGATTCAATACCTGATCCCACACCTCTAAGCGCTCATTATGAGAATACTTGGAGTGATAAACGGCCACTTGATTGCCAAAATAATTTGTCAAGCGTTGTACCAACTGCGTTGTCAACCCTATCTCAGGTACCAAAAACAACACCTGTCCCTCTTGGGCAATTAACTTTTCAATTAACTTGATGTAAATTTCTGTTTTACCTGATGCTGTCACCCCGTACAACAAGGTTACCTCTCTTTGTTTAAATGATTCTTCAATCTCCCATTGTGCCTTGCTTTGCTCATCATTTAAAACAATGACTTCTTGTGTAGCCTCACCAAAAACAACGCGATCTTGCTGTAAGAAATATTCAACAAAGATTCCCTTATCTAATAACGCCTTTAGTACGGCATTGGTTGTATTTGACTCGTCCATTAACTGCTTTGCAGTTATTGGTTTTTTCATCGAAGCGTTCAATTGAAAATACTTCAAGATCATCTCCCTTTGCTTTTCGGCTCTTGACACCATCTCCATCAAATCTGCCAAACCATTGTCTTGAATATACTGATCAGCTAATTTAATATAGCGTATTTGCTTTGGTTTATACTTCTCTATCATCTCCTCCTGAAGGAATATAATTCCCTTTTCCAAGAGGGTATTGATGACAGGAAACACCTTCTTCCTATTTAAAATAGCTATAATCTCTTCTATTTTAAGTATAGCCTGCGATTGTAGGGCTTCGTAAATTAAATATTCAGAATCATCTAATTCGTCTGTATTGATCGTCACCTTATCGTTATACTGTACAAGTGTTTCATTCTCCAAAAGTAAACGAGAAGGCATTGCACTACGATAAACCTCTCCAATCGTACACATATAATACTCTGCCATCCACTTCCACAAAGCAATCTGCTTTTCAGTCACCACTGGAGTAATATCTATGATTTCATTAATCTCCTTAGCTTGATACAATTGAGGAACTCTATTGTGCTTCTCTATCACTAAAGCAGTGTAAACTTTTGATTTACCAAAGGGAACGGCTACGCGCATCCCTACTTGGATAAACTCAAATTCAGCTTCACTTACTTGATAAGTAAATGTTGGCTCTAATGCTAACGGAATAATAACCTCAACGAAATAATTCATCTCACTTTTTTAATACTAAATACAAAGATAACTTTTTCAGTTTACATCATTCCCAACCTCACTGCATTCGTACTTATTTATCGCAAGATTGAATACACAAACAAATATATAATTATCACATACAGCCAATATAATTTATAATCTACATAAAAAACACTATAGTATACAACAACACATCAGTATGTTTCAGGTTGGTGTAAATTTATACCGCCACACCAATAGAGCTCACTGATAACTCAACCTATGTTACACCGAAATAACACAGTGTCTTAAATTTCCTAAATATAGATAGCCCTATATGTAATGAAGCGATGAATATTTATGAATAATCCCAAGTATAAATAGCACAATGCGCAGTCCCTTCTATTTTTTTACCCAATTATATACCGTACAAGACTTACATCCAATAAAAAAGGTCATTGGCAATAGCCAATGACCTTTTCTTTATCTTATCTTTCAATCCTACAATCTTAATTTGCCTTCACCCAAGTTTGAGTTCGCCCCATTAGAGAAATTCCAACATACCCCCTAACGTCTAATTTGTCCTTTCCATTGAGCTTTACAGTACACTTGTATTGCTTACCACTTTCTGGATCTGTAATCTTACCTCCTGTGTATTCCTCTCCTTTTTTCTGCAAGCCTTTAATGATAACCAATCCTTCTATTGGCGCTCCTTTTTCATCTCCCTCACATTTCTCACATTTGGGATTTGGTTTACTCGGATTAAGTAGTTTAGCTACTTTACCGTAGTACTTTCCGTCTTTCTCATAAATCTCTACAATAGATTTTTCTTTTCCTGTACTATCATCTATCGTTTTCCACTTACCTACTATGCCTTGTGCATTTGCCGTGCATACAGCTACGAACAAAAACACTATTGTCAAAAATGAGTTTCTCATAAAATATCGTTTTGGTTTAAGGTTTATAACCAAATATAATTATTTTTTTGACTTAAGTTTACTTATAGCTAAATTTAATTCAAAACCTAACAATAGAATCATACAGTTAATCCAAAGGTAAAACATCACAACAAGCAAAGTTCCAATAGACCCATAGAGTTCATTATATCGCGCAAAACGAAGTACATACACACCAAATAAAAAGGAAGTAAGAATATATAAAATAGTAGTAAAAACGGATCCTATCGAGATAAATGAAACATTCTTCGTTTCCTTAGCGCCAAACTTGTAGAGTATAGAAGTAGTCACTAAGACGATCAACAATAAAAATAGACTTCTCGACCATTGTATCAAAGTATTATCAATCTCAAATTTAAACATCAAAACTTCTAACCCCACATAAAAAGCTACTGAGAAAATAAGTAGGAATGCTAAAAAAACAGACAGTACTAATGCTACCAAATACTGTCTTATGATATTGCGAGAGATTGTAATATGATATGATGACTCAAATCCTCCTATGATAGCAAAAACACCATTTGTCATTAAAAAAATAGACAACAAAAAACCAGAAGACAAGAGGGATTTGTAACTATTATTCATAATATCATCCAACGTGGACTTCACAGCTTCAAATGTTGTAGGTGGTACCGAATCTGCAATAAACTGCATAAAGTCAGCTTGAAAATTATCTACAGGAATATACGGTATCAAGTTAAGAATAAACAAGGCAAAAGGAAACAGAGCCATAAAGAAACTAAAGGCAATAGACCCCGCTCTATAAGAAAAAGCTCCCTTGACAATTCCCACAAAATACAACTCAATCAAATCGTACAAAGAATATCCTTCTAAAAAAGAAAACTTAATATTCTTAAAAAAACATACAATTTGATTGAGAATAGGAATACGTTCTAATTTATCCTCTATCTCTTTTGACATACTCTACTTCTTTACTATTCAAAGGTAGTGATTATTTCTTCGGATGCGCAATATTGCCTTTTGTTGTATCATATCCTTTGTGAGGATTCTTAAAGAAATAAGACACAATCAGAACTAACAATATAGATGCAACAAATAAAATTCCAATCGTCTTAAACGCATTGTTTAAATGCATTGCGTCAAACATGCTAATCCCCCAAAAACCAAGTGCCAAATACATTGTCACAAGAAGCAATAGCAAAGTAAGAAGCACTCCAATTATATATTTCATGACTTATATTTTTTTAGTATTTCTGATTTTAACTCGTCAAATTCCACTTGAGAGAGTACTCCTTCTTTCACCAAGAGATGTAGTTTCTTTAACTTCTCTAAGACATCTTCTCCTTCATCGTCCAAAATAGATTTTGTTTCTGCCGAAAATAGTTTTCCCAACTCCATACCTGCCCCTAACTGCATCCCCATTCCTGCCATTCCTCCTTCGTTACGAGCTGCATCTCTCAATGCTTTTAATTTCTCTAATTCAACAAAAGACAGACCAGCCATCTCTGCAGCTTTTGCATCCGAAGCAATATCTGATACTTTGTCAATTCGCTTTTGGGTATTAGCATCGAATAGAGTTCCTACAATTCTAAAATCAGTTAACTCTAACCCTAATTTGGCAAACTCATTATTTAATTTAGCAGTGACCTCACTTGATATCAGTTCTAATTGACTATCAATTTCTTGATAACCGAAACTTTGACTTGCCAAATAGGATGAAATTGCCTGAGGTATTCTACCACTTATTACCTCATTCATATCCTTGGTTTCAAAGTGAGTTTCTTGTCCCAATAGCTCATTAAATAAAAAAGCAACGTCGTTGATTTTATAAGAGAAATTACCATTAGCTCCCATCTCAATAGGGATATTATAGGTTTTATCCACATACTTAACAGGGGTAGCAGTTCCCCATTGTTGATTCACAACTTGTGCTTTTCTGAAGAAAAATACGCACAACTTATGTTCGCTTTCGAAATTCTGACGAATCTTCTTCAGTGTAGTAATAAAAGGGTGATTATCAGTAGATAGACTATACACTCCTTCATCTGTGATTGTATCTTGCACTTTTCCTTCATAGACTAATACACACCCTTGTCCAGGTCCGACAATTAGCTTAGAAGCATTCTTAATTTCACTTGTTGCTGAGGGATATTGAAACCACAATATCTCTCTGTTCTGCTCTGACCACTCAATAACAGTAGCCAATTGCTTTTTAAACAAATTGAATATTCCCATAATTTACTCTTTTTCTTCTACTGGTGTTTTTAAATTGGATTGATCGATTGTTGAAAGTACTTCACCCTTTGTATCAAAGATTTGAAACACATTATAATCTACTCCTACTTTGAATACGCCATCGATCATTTCAACATTTCTAAATCCTTTCATTTCTGTTTTCTTCGTCCATAAAATCGAGCCATCTTTGCTTGATAATTTTTGCAAAGAATAAGTTTCATTCTCCAATATAGACTGTTTGATTGCAATGATCACCCCTTCCTCATCTGATCCGACAACAGTACCTACTGCATATTTTCGATTAGGCGTAAAGTCCCTTACTTTTCCTATTCTCGCTTTTTTTCGCGTATAATCCAATATTAATACCTTCTTGTGTGGTGAACTACTTGAAAACACACCAGATCCACCATAATCCCTCCTCCATTCAAAGTAAAAATAATACATCGGATATCCTTCTTGATACCAATAATCATATTGAATTAGTTGTCTCGCTTCATCTGGATAATCAAAACTCTTTCTTGTAAAAAGGTAACCAGTCTTTTTAACTCCATTTGGCAATGGCAAATCATAGACTTTATAGACTTCATCACTTGAATACACCTTGTTCAAATATATATAATACATAAACTTTTTACCCAAGTTGTTAGTGACTTCTATACCTTCATCAAAAGTATTGTATTTTAATCCTGCGATACCTTCACTAAACTCTTTGTGACTTCTAAACAATTCTTCGTCTACTTTCTCAAAGCATTGTAAAACATCATTGAATTTCAGTAAGTGATAATTATTTACAATAAGGTATAAATCACGATCTGAAATCTTAAAGAACTCAACTGAAAAGTCAGTCATTAGACCAACGCCTTTCAGTGACAAGTCAACATCAATTGGTTTCCTACTGAGTTCTTCTCCCGTTATCACATCGTTTAGTATTAAAAATAAACGAACTTTATCTCTTTTTGCGAAAAAATCATTAGTCGTTGCCACTTGTACTAAGGTTACTTTATTCTCTTTTAACCTATAAAGTGTATTTGCCTTAATACTCATAGGAACCATCTTAACCTCTTTTTTAGGAGGTACAATTTCTTGAACAGGTTCTACTATTGTCGTATTCTTAGATTTTGAAGATGAAATTACACTGATAATTGGCCCTATAAAGCTTAACACCAAAATCACAGCTAAAAAGATAATTACAAACTTTATGGCAGCTTTCTTATTCTTCTCTGCATTAGGATCATAACTGTCATTATAAGTGTATTTGTGATTAATATTAATATCATCACTATCTAAGAAAAAATTGGTTTGACAACTTTCACACTTATAGTAATCATCCTTTAACTCTTTTATCTTATTACTTCCACATTGTGGACAAATTATTTTTTTTAATGTCTTTGCCATTATGAAACAGTATATTTACTAATTCTCTTTTTATCTTTCTCAAAATCACCTCTGCAAAATCACCGAACACAGCATTAAGTCAAGGCAATCTATTCAACTTAAATTACCATTATCTATAAAATATAACTCAATAAAAATAGTGCGTAGTATAGATTATAATAATTTAGATTACATTTTTTTCAAACGCAACGCAATTGTATCCGTTGAAACCTTTGGTATATGATAGATCTTCATTTCTTTGTGAAGTTTCAGGCTTTTTGCAGGCTTTTTACTTTCCTTATATCTTTGACCAACTGTGGTGACAATGGCCATAAAAATTAATAGCCCTATAGAAATCATCTTTCGTCCACTTTCATTGCTCAAAGGAATGTGTTCAACAGCTTCAGTCTTAAGTTCACCAGTCTTCTCTCCTTCGAGGACAACAAATAACTCCCTACAATTAGCACAAGAATATTGCTCATATTTAAACTCCATTACCTGTGTACTACCACAAGAAGGACAAACTACTCTACCTTGACCGTCAACCATCTTTTACGGGTTAAACAACTGCTTTTAGACTTAAATCCATATTGTGCACTGAATGTGTCAATGCTCCAGAAGAAACGTAATTCACACCGCATAACGCATATTCTCTAACAGTAGTTTCATCAATATTGCCAGAAGACTCTGTTTGACATTGATCTCCTATTAAAGCGACAGCCTCACGAGTCATAGCATAATCAAAGTTGTCTAACAAAATTCTATAAACGTTCTCACAAGCCAAGATTTGCTTAACCTCATCAATACTTCTTGCCTCTACAATAATCTTTAAATCTCTATTATTGTCTTTTAAATATTGATTTGTCTTTTCAATAGCTTCCTTAATCCCTCCTGCAAAATCAATGTGGTTATCTTTCAACATAATCATATCATACAAAGCAAATCGATGATTGCCACCACCGCCAATTTTAACTGCCCATTTCTCAATAGCACGAACACCTGGAGTTGTCTTACGCGTATCTAATATTACCGTATTAGTCCCCTCTAATAAATCAGCAAAAAACTTGGTTTTAGTTGCAATAGCACTCATGCGCTGCATACTGTTTAACATAAGACGTTCCGCTTTTAGAATTGACTGAGAATTACCTGATATATAAAGAATAATATCGCCAATCTTCACAGGAGTTCCATCTTCGATACACACCTGTACTTCCAAAGTTGGATCTACGTAATTCAATACCATTTTAGCAAACTCCACTCCTGCTATTACCCCATCTTCTTTTACAAGTAGTTTTGCTCTACCTGTTGCTGTACTGGGAATACAAGCCAAAGAACTGTGGTCCCCATCACCTACATCTTCTCGAATAGCATTACTGATAATTATATCTAATTCCCTTTGAAATTGTTCTTTCGTAATCATATTTAAAAAAATTTGCGATGCTAAAATAAGAAATGTTAAATCAATTCTCCTTTTTTAGCATCGCAAATGTGGATAATTTATTCGAATGTTAGCCAATCACAATGCCCAACATTTTATAAAATTCTCTAAGAATATCGGGATGACCAGGCCAAGCTGGTGAAGTCACCAAATTCCCATCAACTACTGCTTTATCTGCACCTACCTCCTCATACTTACCTCCTGCCAGTACAATATCTGGTCCTACTGCAGGATAAGCTGTCAATGTCCTTCCTTTTAACACATTTGCTGGAGTTAACACTTGGATACCGTGACAGATAGCTGCTACTGGTAAATTCTGTGCAAAGAAATACTTAACGATATCAATCACTTTCTTATTCAACCTAATATATTCAGAAGAACGCCCTCCACAAATGTATAATCCACTGTAATCCCCCTCTTTTACTTCATCAAAAGATTTATTGATTACAAAATTATGCCCTCTTAATTCAGCATAAGTTTGAAAACCAACGAAATCGTGAATTGCAGTAGCAATTACTTCTCCCTTTTTCTTTCCAGGGCATACTACATCCACTTGTACTCCAATAGATAAAAGTGCTTGATAAGGAACCATTACTTCGTAATCTTCCACAAAATCACCTGCCAACATTAAAACTCTTTTTGCCATATTGTTTTGATATTATTAGTTATACCCTTAATTTACAGTTTTATTTAGACAGTAGTATTAAGGGAATGTAAAATTGTAAGAAAGCTCTCGAAAAAGAAACCAATACTGCTACTTACTCTATCTCTTTAAAATCAAAAGCTCCTTGACTAAAAAGTAAAAACTAAATTTTTGTTTTTTAAAATCGTTCCCAGGAAATTTTGTTTTTAACTCACTATTAATTTGCATTTGAAGTTCTTTTATTTTTAAATACTCTACTGACTTTTTAAATAATGGATTCTTCTTGTACTGCTTATAAAGTTTATCCGATTGTATAAAAGCGTCAATATCAAAGCTATTTAAATTCAATGGCTTCTGTTGATCTAAAGATAAATGAGCTGTACTAATACCACTAGCTGTACTTCATCTATAGCCAATAATAGCATCAGGATCAATAGCTTTTATATCAGGTACATATTTACTAAAAACAGAATTTATTTCACTTTGTAATTCTTTTAATGCTTCAGAAGTAATCAACCCAAAAACATCCACCTGCCCATTACTATCCCATACATAAGCATACATAGTAGGATTGTTCCCTGCTAGACCTATCGAACCCTTAGATATGTATAACCCTGTCGTGGAATCATAATACCTAAAACGGTTATAGTAAAGTCCATTCAACTCTACATCCTCGTACTGACCAAATTGTCTGAATGAGGGCAAAGCGTTTAGTAAACATCTAGTAGATGTTTATAGCGAATGAGCCAGACTATCGCGTGGGGTCTATCGCCCTCTAAGTTTCTAAGCCTTCCATAGATGTCATAGTCTGTACTCCATACCTTAGTACCTCTATCATCGAATGCCTGTATCGGACGTCCGACACAAAACACACATACAATATGGTATTCAGTAATTTATATTTAATTTTAAAAAGACTTAACCTATTACTAGATTAAGCCTTTTGTTTTATATTTAACCCTAACTAATCATAAATGACATCATCTAAAAATCATAATGTTTCAATCATCTTTTACAGAATCAATAGCTTCTCGTATAGGAGGAAATTCTTTTGTAGATAGAGGCAAAACATCAATGAGTTTCAAAAACATATCTTTTCCCAATATTTCTTTATAATCATCTAACATAACATCAATATTTCCTTTAAATCTAGTTTTCTTTTCCGGATCTCCAGCCAAATAAAATTTATTAATATAATCTGTTGCTAATGCACTATCTATATGTAGCATAATCTCAAAGACATTACATTCAAAAGTATTATCTTTCATTAATTCATAAAGAATATTAATATCAATATTTTCTGACAACTTACTATCTACTTCTAAATTAGACAATAACTCTATTAGCTCTCTTTTTAAATCTAAATACTTAATTATCAATTTATTTAATTCCATATCTATTTATATACTTTTCCTGAACCTACAATATCATTAGGTGAAACATCATCTTTAATCTTCCAATCCATAACTCCTCCTTTTGTTTTACCTTTTAGCTCAACATTTTTTCCTTTTGTATCAATATCTACATAATAATCTGCACCAAAAGCCCCTGTACTTCTTTTAATTGCATCTCTATTTTGTAGTTTTATTTTGGTAGATGTTACACTAATCCCTCCTCTTGTATCTGTAGGATCAAATTTAAATCCATTTTTCTTAAATGCTTTATACTCAGATCTTGACATAAACCTCCTAACTATACTAGGATTTTGTGGTTTACCATCTATCAAATCTAACCCAAAAACATCCACCTGCTCATTACTATCCCATACATAAGCATACATAGTAGGATTGTTCCCTGCTAGACCTATCGAACCCTTAGATATGTATAACCCTGTCGTGGAATCATAATACCTAAACCTATTGTAGTAAAGCCCATTCAGCTCGATACCTTCATACTGACCAAGTTGTCTAAATAAGGGCAGAGCGTTTAGTAAATATCTAGTAGATGTTTATAGCGAATGAGCCAAACTGTCGCGCGGGGTCGTTCTCCCTCTAAGTTCCTTAATCTACCATAGATGTCATAGTCTGTACTCCATATCTTAGCTCCTCTATCATCGAATACCTGTACTGGGCGACCGATATAATCACTAATGATGCTGTATCGCTATTCTTTTACAACTTTAACATATTGCATGTAGTCATTAAAAAAAGACTTAACCTGATTACTAAGTTAAGTCTTTTTATTACTGATTTTATTTATTAGATATATCATAAAAATATCCACCTGCTAGTATTTCAATATAACTATCATACCCAACTATCAAATAATGTTTTAAATTAAATGTATTTGATGGATCATAAAGTTTGTTCTTTTCTTTTAGCAACTCTGAGCTATCTACTTCATAAAATCCAGAATCTGGGCAATAGCCAAATCTTTCCCAAAAATCGAATTTATTTAAATCCTCATTAACTTTAAAAATTTTATGATTAGTATAATTAGATTCAAAAAAATCTAATGTTATACATTTTACTTCTGCTACTGTATTAAAAGTTATATTTATGTCATGCAATCTTAAACTATCCTTATAATCTTGTAGTATTTTTCCTTCAACTTTAACGCTTGTTTCCCTTCTAGAATATTGGACTTTTAAGTCGATTGTTGAAATATCAAAATTAACACGTTCAGGTATTAAACTGTAATTGTATTCTTTCATTTATATTATGTATAGTTTTTAATAATTCTATCTAATCCTGTTCCATCCTTATTTTGAGTAACAGCAATACTTTTTGATGGAACAACTTCATTTGAATATCCAAGTAAACCAAAATCTTTTTTAAGTCTTTCAGGAACTTTATCAAAAGGAACAAATATAGCATCTGATGGCATTTTGCCTCCTTCGGACAATGCTGCTAATCCTCTGTTGTTTAAAGTCACAGCCTTACCTGTAGTAGGATCAACAGTATATGAAATTAAAAATATATTGGGATTTATTCTATTAGCTGCAATATCCTTTCCTACATCAGAAATAGCACGTCCTCGAATTGAAGGATGTGCTTGAGATCCAATATCACTAAAATTAGGTGTAACTCTTTGCTGACCAAAATGTAGATTATCAGGAAAAGAAGTAATAAAACCAAATTCAAATGGATCAAAACTACTCAACCCAAACACATCCACCTGCCCATTACTATCCCACCCATACGCAGTATCCACCCTAGCAAGTACATCTTGTGAGGTATAAAAATTATTCTACAGCGTCAGAGATTGCCTTTTTATAGTTATGAGGATATAAATCTGTAATATTCT
>NZ_WSPP01000114.1:0-3048 GCF_009767705.1 Myroides sp. LoEW2-1
TTATCAATCCTGTATCGGTTTTTCAAGACTAGTAATATATAGTTGTTTCTAAACTCAAATCCTAACATATCATCCTCTACCACGTCATAAGGCAAATACCTTCTTATAAAAGGATTTTCTTTTTTTTTATAATATGCTCAGAAGATAGAAAAAGTAGGATAACAAATACACTACTTATTTTTGTGGTGATAATTGATCCTAGATAGCATCTTTTTCTTTTGTGTTCTTCATAAAATAAAGCAACTAAGGCCAGTAAGCTTACAATGATATTAAACCACAGACGCTCTGTCCATCCCATCTTTTCAAGTATGCCTTCACAAGAACAAAGAATAAAATCGCTGTAGTTTAATATCAGGTAGATTTAAATGAAAAAAAAGCTACCATTAAACTGTAACTGAGATACAAACCGAAAGTCTTAGTTTGTTTTAATGATAAGAGTAAAGCAATAACAAGTTCAACAATAATAATCAAATAGACTATTATACTAGCATAAGCGCTAAGTAGTGAGGACTGGGTAAGTTGAACCTAGAAGGCTGTAAAAGTGATAAATTTGCTTATGGCTGCATAAACAAAAAGTAATACAAAAACATATTGTACAATAAGAGTGTATTTGGCTTTCATGGTACTGGCATTTTGGGACACCCAAACCCACAAACAGCTAAATACCAAAACAATACGTGTTTTTACCTAATTTTTAATATACTTTAGTATACTATCTTCTGAAAAGGCTTCTTTAACCAAAATATCAGGTTCAACACCTATTTGATCAAGTACTTTTCCTTGACTTGTTACCTACATTGCAGTGGGCAGAAAAAGTGTATAACCATCTCTGATTTTAAACTCTTCTGCATTTAGCATTTTACCAGCTGATTTCTCGCCAATGATTATAGCCATTTTATTTTCTTTAAAGCCTTGTATAATAGGCTCACAAGTACTTGCTGTTTTTTGATTTACCAAAAAATAAAGCTTTTGATAAGGTATTGTATTTTTAGCTTCAACCTTTAAAACAATACCTTCTTTTTCTGAAATTCCCTTTAAGAGCAACTCATAGTTTGCTTTGCTAAAAACGTCATATTGATTTAGTTCTTGCTTTGTTGGTAAACTGTTTTTTGTATTGTAGTATTTTCTTGTAAGAAATACTCCACCTACAATATCCTGTTTTACAAGTCGTTCTGCGAAGGTCATTCCTGCCTCAATACTTCCCCCAGAATTATCTCTTAAATCTATTACAAGATTTTTAAACTGCTTTTGAGCTACTTGATCTAAAACCTTATTCATATCTTCTGAAGTACCTGAAAAAGAGCTTATTTTTACGTAATACGTATCATTATCTATGAATTTATGTGGAAAATCTGTAGTTTGGGATTTGATATATTTATCCCAATCTTCCCACGCAATAAAAGCACTGTAGTGCGAAAAACCTAAATCATTGCTGAAATAATAAAACCCCATTAAAAATTCTAAATCATCTCTAAACTTCTCACAAGAGTTGTCCATCTGTTTTTTAAAAGTCTGAAATTTTTTAGAATCTAAAACAGATTTATTATATATCTTATCTTGAGTGATTTTTTCTATATCATTCCAAATCGCTTTATAATCTTTCTTTTTAATATTCAGATTCAAATCTGAATTAAATAAACCAACCGTTTCTTTTTTTCCATTGAGTAACATCCCGTGTATCCTATCATTTGTTTTAATAGCTCTAAAATAGAAATTACCAAACATTGTGGTCATAACTCCTTTTAAAGAGTCACCTTTAATCTCTCCCTTTTGAATCTTTATTAAGCTCCCTGCTTCTAACTTTTTATTAAACAGACGAGCCACACCTGCTTTGATTCCCCCTAAAATAAGTTTATCACTTCCTTTTGGACTCTCTGCAAAGAAAGTATTGTCTTGGTTATTAAATGAAAAATCAAAATGGGTTTGTACAACACCAATATCTTTCATTTTTAGCGTTGTTGGCCAGTTTTGTATTTCATTGGCTAGAACAAAACAAGTACTAGTGATGAAATAAAATAAGAATATACATTTTAAATAAATTTTTAATCTCATAGTATCCTTTTATAACGTTACTCAATACATCAATTTACTATCTAAGTGTTACACATACCTGTTGCAATCCAATATATAACTAAACTATAAATACTTTACTTTAAACAAAAAACTATAAAATTCTAAAGTCAGATGCTCTTAGATTATGTCCATGACTAAAAGCTCTGACAAAGTTCTTATAACTATTAAAATCACATCTATAAGCTATCTCAGAGATCAAGTAGTCACTAAACATTATAAGATGAAGCCCTTTTAATAATCTTTGTTGCATGTGATAGTTATAAAAGCTAACACCCATGAACTTTTTAAAATTGCGCTGAAATGTTCTTTTTTGCAGTTTATTCAAATTAACATATTCACTTAAAGTAATCTTTAAATAAGTGTCACTTTTTAATTGACAAAATCTCTTATAATGATTCTGATAGTAATTAACTCTATAAGCACTATGTAAAGAATTTAAACGTAGTTTTTTTGCTCGTTTAATTCTAAGGACAGACAAAAAGCACTGCTCTTTCAAGAAAACACCTATTAGTAAAACTTGAGTTTTACCTTTATTAATTACTAAATACTTAAATACTTTAGCCTCAAGTCCACTTATTATAAAACTAGAAAACTCTTTATTTAAATACTTGGCTATAAAACTAGAATCAATACCAAGAGTTCTTTTTGCTTTTAAACTAAATTCTCTACTAGCGCAAAGATTCTCTTGAGTTAATAATAAACAAGCTCTATTGTCTTTATCAAAGAAAAAATCAGGAGTTAATCCGAAATACTTTTTACGAGAACAAAACAGTAAAAACTTATTGAAAAATTCATTGAAAAGATCAAACTCCTTATTTTGATCAACAAGTAAAAAATGCTCTTTTAAAGCGTTTAAAAAAACTTCTAAATTCTTAGCTAAATCATATATAAAACCATTTTGCATGACTAAAAAAATCAATTGAAACAATAGAGCCTACGGGAGAACTTACATTGTTTGATTACACATCTACCTCT
>NZ_WSPP01000115.1:0-13440 GCF_009767705.1 Myroides sp. LoEW2-1
CCTGACAATATTATACCTACTTTTTTTCCTTCGAAAAGAGGACGCTCTTTAATTAGAACAGCAAGTGCTACAGCACTACTGGGCTCAACAATAATCTTCATTCTTTCCCAAATCACACGCATAGAAGATACAATCTCATTCTCTCTCACGCGAATAATCTGCTTTACTCCTTCTTTAATTATTGGAAATGTAACATCGCCTAATTGAGTTCTCAAACCATCTGCTATAGTATTTGTAGAACTGTTGCATTGAATAACACCTGATTCGACAGAGCGATAAGCATCATCTGCTTCCAAGGGTTCTCCTCCATAAACTTCAATTCCCGGTTTGCCAAAGTTTTGAGCGGCTAAGATAGTTCCTGCCAAAAGTCCACCACCACCTACTGATACAATAATTACATCTAAATCTGGTTGGGACTCCAATAATTCCTTAGCAGAAGTACCTTGCCCTAAGATTACATTAATATCATTTGAGGCATGAATAAAAGTAGCTCCTGTTTCCTCTATCATATGATTGCAAACGCGCTCTCTTGATTCCATAGTCGGAGCACATTCTACAATTTCACCTCCATACATCAAGACTGCATTTCGCTTTACATAGGGAGCATCATGTGGCATGACGATATAACATTTTACATTGAGTTTTTTTGCAGCTAAAGCCAATGCTTGAGCAAAGTTACCAGACGAATGCGTAATTACACCTTTGCTTCTTTGTTCATCACTTAATTGCAAAATGGCATTGGTTGCGCCTCTCATCTTAAAGGCTCCAGCACGCTGAAAGTTCTCACACTTAAAATAAAGGTCATTTCCTAAAAAATGTTCTATATGTCCTGATTCCATAATAGGAGTATGATGAGTATACTCCTTTATGCGTTCATGACAATCAATTAATTCTTGTTTCATAGCCTTTAGTCTATTCTATAACAGAAAAAAACTCTCAATCTATGCGATTGAGAGTTATATGTTTATTCTTATTATTTAACATCTACTAATTCAACATCGAATACTAAAGTTGCATGTGGTGGAATAACACCTCCTGCACCATTTTCTCCGTATCCTAAGTAAGAAGGAATTACAAATCTTGCCTTATCTCCTACTTGTAATAACGAAATACCTTCATCCCATCCTTCAATAACATATCCTTGTCCTAAAGGAAATTCAATTGGCTTTTTGCGTTTGTATGAATTATCAAATTCTCTACCATCAGATAACGCTCCTTTATAGTGTACAGAAACAGTTTTACCCTTTTCTGCTTTTTTTCCATCTCCTTTCACAATCATTTGGTAACGCAATCCACTTGCAGTTCTCTCAAACCCTTCAGAAATAGCATCAACAGCAGCATCAGCTTTTTGCTTAGCTTCCACTAATCTTCTTTCACGAGCCCCTTCAAAAACTCTAAAAGCTTCAACTGCATTCCAACTTTTTGCAGCATCACCTTCTCTAATGATTTCGATTGAATCGATAGAGTCACCTTGTGCAATAGCATCTACAACATCTTGTCCTTCTACTACTTTACCGAAAACAGTATGTTTACCATCTAACCATGGTGTTGCAACGTGAGTAATGAAAAATTGAGATCCATTTGTTCCAGGACCTGCATTAGCCATAGATAATACTCCTGGTCCATCATGTCTTAAAGTAGCGTGAAACTCATCATCGAATGTGTATCCTGGACCACCTGTACCTGTACCTTGTGGACAACCACCTTGAATCATGAAGTCTGGAATTACTCTGTGGAATTTCATTCCATCATAGTATGGAGTTCCTTGTGCTTTAGCACTATTTTCTAAATTACCTTCTGCAAGAGCTACAAAGTTCCCAACTGTTCCTGGCGTTAAATCCTCAGTTAATTTCACAAGGATTGTTCCTTTTGTAGTATTAAATTTTGCGTAAATACCGTTTTCCATTACTTTGTTTATTTTTAATTTATAATGCCTTAATAGGCAAAATTATGACTAATTATTCTTTTTGGATACTAAAAATATGATAAAAGATAGTACTGCCAAAAGCATACCTCCTAAGCATACACCTGCCCATCCAAAATACTTCCACAAATATAGACCAAAAGCTGAGCCAAAAGCCGTTCCAAGGAAACTAAATGACATATAGACAGTATTCAAGCGATTTCTCGCTTCTGGCAAAAGTGAATATATACGGGTTTGATTTGACACGTGAATAGTCTGCAACCCTAAGTCAATCAAAATTATACCTATAATAATCCCTACAACTGAACTACTGGATAACATAAAAATGATAAAACTACAAAATGTCATAACTATGCCATATAGAATTAATTTCCTTGCTCCACCAGATCCACCAACTTTACCCACTAAGGGTGCTGCAAATGCTCCACATGCTCCTATCAAACCGAAAGCCCCAATAAGCGCACTATCATAACCAAAAGGCTCGTTGTGCAACAATAAAACCATTGTAGTCCAAAAAACACCAAATTGAGCAAATGCCAAACAAGTAATTAAAGTGGATTCTCTTAAAATAGGTTGCTGTTTAATAAGTGTAAACATTGACGTATAGAGATGACTCACACTACCTTGAAAATTGGGTTTATTGATTGGCAATCTAAACTGAATTGAAATAACAATGAGTAAACTAATCACAGTTGCTATCCAAAACATTCCTCTCCAACCAAGCCATACACCAACAAAACCACTAAGAGTACGAGAAAACAAAATACCAATTAACAATCCACTCACTACCGTACCAATCACTTTCCCTCTCTGTTCGTCAGAAGAAAGACTTGCCGCCATTGGCAAGACTAATTGAGGTACTATAGAAGTTGCTCCAAGGACAAAACTAATGACTTGTAGCCAAACAAAATCGTTAATAATAGCTGTCAATGCCAAAGCTATTGTAGCAAAAATAGTGGTAATAGTAATCTGTTTCTTGCGTTCTAACTTGTCCCCCAGAGGAATCATTAAAAACATTCCTATTGCATACCCTGCTTGTGTCAGGTAAGTTAAAGACCCCGCAGTTTCTTCTGTCACTTGGAAATCTTCTGCTATTAGAGGAATTAAAGGCTGACAATAATATAGGTTAGCAACAATTAACCCTGTAATTGCTGCCATAAAAAAAACGTTTGACTTTGATAAACTCATAAATGCAAAAATAAAAATATATCACCTAACACAGTATACCACAAAGTTTATAATCTATAATATTTACAATAAATGCATAGAATCTATAATTCTTAATATTTTTATTACCTAAATTTCATCTCTTATATTTGCAAAAAATAACAACTTGAAAAACTTTGTCTTTTTAATTGTCGCTATTATCTTAGAAGTAATAGCTACCTCTACACTAAAAAAGAGTGAAAACTTTACCAAACTACTTCCTACTGTAATTACTTTGGCAGGGTATGCTGGTGCATTCTATTTTCTAAGTCTTACGCTGCGAACAATCCCTATTGGCATTGCTTATGCCTTGTGGTCTGGTATTGGAATTGTCTTGGTGACTATTACAGCATACTTCATCTACAAACAAAAACTAGACTTAGCTGCTATAATAGGAATCGCCTTTATCATTATTGGTGTAATAATCATTCAACTCTTTTCAAAAAGCAGTGCACATTAATAGCGTTTTGTTTACTTAAAATAGCATTGTACATTTGCACAAATTTATCAAAGAATTATGCGTATAGATATTATCTCAGTATTACCAGAAATCATCGAAAGCCCTTTTCAAGCTTCAATATTAAAGCGAGCAATTGCAAAAGGACTTGTAGAAGTCCATTTCCACAACTTACGTGATTATAGTACAAATAAACACAAGAATGTAGATGACTATCAATTTGGTGGTGGTGCTGGAATGGTAATGAGTATAGAACCTATTGATAAATGTATCTCAGCCTTAAAAGCCGAAAGAGAATACGACGAAGTAATCTATATGACTCCTGATGGTGAAACACTCAACCAACAAATGGCCAATGGAATGTCTATGCTAAAAAACATTATTATTCTATGTGGACACTACAAAGGAGTTGATCAACGTGTCAGAGATCATTTCATCACAAAAGAAATATCCATTGGCGATTATGTACTTTCTGGAGGTGAATTAGGAGCAGCTATACTATGTGATGCTATTATCCGTTTAATCCCTGGAGTACTAAGCAATGAAACTTCTGCCTTAACAGATAGTTTTCAAGATGACTTACTGGCACCTCCTATTTATACTCGCCCATCTGAATACAAAGGTTGGAAAGTACCAGACATTTTACTAAGTGGCAATTTTGCTGCAATTGACAAATGGCGTGAAGACATGGCCTATGAACATACCAAAAACAGAAGACCTGATTTATTGAACAAAAAATAAAATATAAAGCTCCACAAGTTACTCCTTGTGGAGTTTTTTTATACCTATTTTATCTCACGGAAATACCTCTTTATATTTCTTCCCCCACTATACTTAATCTTCCTCTCATAGTAAAGTTTTAATTCGAATAAATATATTAAGAAGTACGTCCTTTAGTTTGTGAACTAATCTTTCAGTTTCAAACCCAATAGACCTACTGACAAATTTATGTTCAACTTAACATGAACTCTACACGAAAGTAATTCTGAGCTTCTCAAGAAAGTTCTATACGCTATTACACTATATTTTTGCCTTTAAAAAACTGTTTGGCATACCTCCTACTGCCCTAAAAACATCGTCAATTGAATAATAAAATAGCAGTGCAAATAAGCTCTGCTATTTTATCTTATGTATGCTGTATAGTATATCCACTTACTCTGGTCTTATCACACCAGAAAATATAACACAGTCCACCACTACCGTAATACACCTCTCCGCCTTCTACATCGGGAATCTCAGAATCTAACTGCATAATGAAGTTCATCTTCTCTCCACTAATTGGACAAGTTAGCACTTCTCCGCTCTGCACCCAAGAAGGCTCTCCGCCTATTCTAAATAAGTTCTCTCGGCTATTCGCACTTGCCCAAGATTGAAATACCCAACGTGCATCAGTAGGTGCTATCTGTACTTCTGTCGGTACCATCGCTTTCTCCTCTACCCACTCGATCTTCATCAAATCTCCAATTTTATGAGGGATTCCCTGCTCATCGTGCTGATAAAACACCACACCATTTTCATTTAGTTCCCGTAAGTGACAACCTAAAACCAATTGAGGTAAGCTAATTGGCAACCCCACTGGTATAGGATTAAGTGTTATCATATGCATAAAGGGATTATTATCATCCTCAGTAAGATATCCTCCCATTTTATAAGTTGTAGATAATGGTGTTCCATTCCTCGTAGGATGATCTGTACGGTTTAAATGTACTGCACTTGGCTTGTTTAGATACTTCGGTTCAAACAGAATATGATACGTTTGATCTGAACAGTACCTTTTTACCTTTCCATATTCTCTACACAATCCCACCCCTTCTAAATAACCATCGATATAATCTGATGAGCTCACATAAGTGCTCAATTCTAATTCTAACGCATGTGGAATAAGGCTTTCTATCGTAGCGATATCCCTTGTCTCTACCAATCCATTAAACAAGTGTATCTTGGTTTCTAAATCAGTATTTGCGCTTAGAAAACGCTCTAAATAAGGAGCTATTAGTTCTCCTGGCAAATTGCGCCAATAGTAATCTGCGTAATAGCTATCCCCATTGGGATTGAGCAAGATTAAATCGTCTATATGTGAATGCAGTATATGAGGTAACTGAATACTCGCATACTCAACCACACTCTCTGCTACAGCACTTTCTTTTTCTTTTAAAATATCAATTGCTATTTTTACTAATTGGCCAAAGTCTTCCTCATTGACATAACTTAATGCACTGTGAAAAAGCGTTGAATCCTTCTCATTATTCGTTAGAAATTCTAAGCAGAAAGCATATATTTCTGCTTCGTCCTTCATCAATCCTCTTAATTGATTATAAACATCAGGCGTTTTCCACTCTGTCAATTTAAAATCTATGGCTAATTGTTGTCCTTTGCTCATATAATTATACATTTAATAAAGCGTCTATTCTTCGCAAAGCTTCCTCTGTCGAAATTCCATCATAAAAGTCTTTTATAAAGATAGAATCTCCCTTTTGATGAGGCAATATAGTAGGTATTCCCTTGCTATTATCTACCTCAACATTTGTTGGTAAAGCAAATGACGTATTGGGTGGATAATTAGGTAAGTTAGTCACTAACCAACCGAAATAAGTTGTCTTATACCCCTTGTCTTCATAGTGTTCATAGTAGTCTTTCATACTCTCTTCACTTAAACTTACCCATACACCATAATCCAAATACTGACAAGCATCGTACACATATTGAGTCAACACTCCTCTCAAATACCAATGCGTTCCTTCTTTATCGTCTATACAACATATTTCTTTAGTCAATTCAGCCTGTTCTTTCTCTTCGGGAGATAAGGCTAAATAAGGGTCAGGTGCTTGAAACACCAAGGCAGGCCAATCCTCGTGTTCTTGCCCACAGTCTGAACATATATATTTCATTAGAATGTTCCGTTATCTATTATAAATTGTTGATGTTCTGTTATTTCTCCTTCTAAAGATTCTATCTCTCTATAGATCAGCTCCTCTATACAAAAGGCAATTACTGTTCTACTCCAAAACTCATTTTGTAATTCTACAATTTGTCCATACGTCCCTGTATCACTTGGATCAGTATCTATCAGTAAATAATCTCCATTCTTTCCTTCTGCAAAGGGAATCCACTTCGGATTAGCATATCCTGTACACTTAAGTCGGGTATCATAATCAGCTACTGTGTCTTCATCTACCTCATCATCATCAAACAGTTCATTGATACCTTCCCATTCATCTGCTATCTTTTCAAAAGGCAGTAGATCATAATCCCATCCGTTGGCATGCAAACTTATAGCCGAAGTAACTGCATTCCACTTGACATTCCCTATTTTATAGAAGTTGACTAAAATAGCTGGTAACTCTACTTCGTCTAATTGCTCTACAACAGTGTCTAACTGCTCTTGAGTAATACCGTGAGTTGGATTATAGTATTTATTATCTGCACCAACCCTATTCGCTATTGCTTTTTTCCATTCATACCATACCGCCTCTAAATACTCGAAGTTCTCCTCTATAGGAAGTAATGCTACTTCTTCTTCCTGTATCTCTTCATAGGCTTGTAAAGAAAGTGAATACAACTCTCCCTGTCTGATATTATACCACACCGTTACATCATTAAACCTGAATGCACCTGTATCATCTGTATCCCAAAGTTTGATACGCTCAGGCTTATGCTCGTTATAATACTTCATTGCATCTGATTCTCCATTCAGGCTTAATTGATCTATAAATGCCGATTTCACAGCCGTCGTATAATCTTCTACCTCATAATTTACTTCTATCGTGTTAATAGCAATTCTATCTTTTGAAAAAGCCCTTAATCCCAATGTATGCCAAATATAAACATCGTTATACTCGCCTGTGAATACCTCAGGCAATCCAAATAGTGCGTACAAAGCTTCTTTTGCTATAGGAAAACTATAGACGTGTCCATTTATCTCAAACCCTCTTGATGTAAAATCAAACTGTAGCATGTTTCTTTTTATTTTGGGCTAAAATACCACTAATTTCAAATAATAAAGTCACTGAATACATGGAGGAATTTATTATTTTTATAAAAATATCAACCATGAAAACACTTACACTAAAAACAGATCGCTTGATTTTAAATCAACCTCACTTAGGCGATGTCTCTAGTCTTATAGAAATTATGAGAAACCCTGTATATAGTCAAAACACAACTAATATCCCTTTTCCTTATACTGAAGCAAATGCTTCTTTTTGGGTGAACTTAGCTTTAGAAGGGCTAAAAGAAGGAGATAAATACATCTTTGCTATCCGCTTTATAGATAACCCCAGTATTATCGGAGGTATCGGATTAGGAATAGATACAGTCAATAACAAAGCTGAAATGGGCTATTGGTTAGACGAGCAATATTGGAATAAAGGATATATTACAGAAGCTGCAAAAGCGTTACTTCAATTTGGTTTTGAAACACTGCATTTAAAGCGAATATTTGCCTCTCACTTCTCACATAATGAGGCATCAGGAAAGATTATGCAAAAAATAGGAATGCAAAAAGAAGGAGTATTAAAGGCACATACACTAAAGGACAATGAATATCTGGATCATGTGTTCTATGCTATTATAAACGAAAAGAGCGTTACTAACCCTTAGGTTTAGTAACGCTCTTTATCTCTATAAGACTGTTTAAATCTTACTTATCTTTACATTTTGCGTTTTATTATTGGTCATATTTATTGTTAAATCACCATCAGTTGCAATATTGACAGTCATGGACACCTCTCCATTAATTGATTCAAAGTATTTATCCTTCATATCGTACACCACCACTTTGCTCTCTTTTCCTTTCATCTCTGCAAATTTCTCTGAAGTGCTTTCTGAAGTAATTAAAGATTCAATTAATAGGTAAGCCTTGTTATTCTCTATTTTAGTTAACTTTACACTTTCTTTTACTGTTAACAAAACTTCGTTTTCAGCAGAAAGTTTAACTTTCTTTTGAGCTTCCGAATCGAAAGTGTCATTTACTTTAATTGGAGTTTCAGGAAAACCACTACTGTTGAACAAGTCATCTAATAGGGTTGTTAGATCTTCCTCTAAACTTGCGTATTTTCCATTGAGTTCTTTTGTTAGTTTCAACCCTTTCTTGACATCTAAAGTACCTGATGTGAATCCTTTAATATCTTTTTCTACATCTGTACTAACTAATGAATTAGCTTTAAATTCACGTGTTACAATATTGTCTAAGTCTAATACAAAGTCTAATTTATTCTTCTTTGCCTTTGTCCATTGCAGATTATAAGTAGTATTGTTCTCTGTTGTCTCATAAGTAGGAAACTCTGCTCCTTCTTTCTTCAACAATTCCACCATATCTTTATCACCTAAGAGGTTAGTGATTGTGCTGTCTTTATCCTCAGAAGTTATCTTATAATTTGTATTTGCCTTCACATCAAGTTGTAAGACAACAGATTCTTGTGCCTGTAGTTGCATTGTAGCTACCATACAACCTACAAATAATAGTATTTTTTTCATCTCTTTTTTTATTAAATCGACTACAAGATACTTACTTTTTAACAAAAAACAGCTTAATTAATTTTATACTATCTGCTATTTCCAAGAGTTTATAGCAAACAACAAGCTATGCAAATCCTGTTGTAAGGTTCTTACACTGGCTTGCAATTCATTATTCATATCAGACATTAGATGAATATCATCAGATTTAAAAAATCCACCATGGCCAAAGTAAAGTTCCTCTTCTTTTTTACTGACTTCTTCATCAAATGCAAATAATAACCATCTATTCTTAAGTGTTTGTATTAAGGATAGTTTTCCTTCATTGCTAAACGACTTGTCATTCAGTACTCTCCAGACAGTGGCTGGAAAAGCATTGTCAACATTACTCTCTTTCCAGACGTTTCCGATTAGACTGCGATAACTAACTAATTCCACTTTCTTGCCTTTGGGATTCAACAACATGAAACCTAATCCCGTACCTACAACACCACCTGCGATATTCAATCCTTTATTTGTGTTGTCATTTGTTATCAAAGCTGTAGATAATGTAACTGCCGCGCCGATCGCGATAGATGCGACTGTAAGTTGAGTATTGGTAGTTCCGTTTTTAGCATCTAATACCCTTGCCAATTGATCATATCGCTCTCCATTACAATCAAGTTCTGCTGCCAAAGCATCTAATTCCGTTTGAAAAAGTTGAGTGATAGCAATCATCTGTTGTGTTGCTTGCATTTTTTCTAAAGTATCCTCACTATGCAAGTATTTAGCCAATACTGGTACCAACCCTAAATGGGATGCTAATGTATAATCGTGTTCAGACAATTTCTGAGCGACTAACTCATCTTTAAAAAGTCTTTCTTCTTCAGTTGTATTATCCAAATAAACAATATTAGGAGCGCAGTAATTCTGTTGTAAAGCTGTTATTTTAGAACTTTTTATTACGGATGAACAAGAGGACATCACAAATATAAACAGCATACCAACCAATATATTAGACTTAAGCATAACTTTTATTTTTAAACAAAAATAGTTAATTAAAGTTAAAAAATATGAATTAAAACAAATAACAACCCTGTTAACAAACAGTTATACTCAGTTTTAATAATATCACTATAATCAATAATAAAACAATGCTCTTACTTCAACTATGCACTTGAATTTCAAGATAAACACATTAATCCTTCTATTGGAATTAAATCCACAAAATCCGTTTATTCACTACAAATTCATTCATAAAACAAACAAAAACTACAATCACTATGCTAAGAATTTTATTATTTCATGTTCTTTCACTTTACTTCTACCTTCATTTTATAACTTTTCATACTATCATTTCAAAACCTAAAGCAAATGATAATAATGCCCATTATCTATTCTTATTCAAAGATACAGAAGACTAAAAAAAACAGGAAAAGCATTTATAGCAAAACAAAAAAAGGGAACTCTATATAGAATCTCCTTCTGTTGTTTTATATTCTTTTATGGATTACCAAACAAACATTGGTCTTTCTTCTATCATATCATTTACTTCGTCAGCTACTTGTTCTAAAACAGCTTCGTCAGTATGATTCATCAATACTTTGTCAATAAGTTCAACGATAGTTTCCATATCAGCTTCTACCAAACCTCTTGTCGTAATCGCAGGAGTAGCAATACGAATACCTGAAGTTACAAATGGAGATTTGGCATCAAAAGGCACCATATTTTTATTCACTGTGAATTCAGCTTTCACTAATGCTTGTTCAGCTTCTTTACCAGAGATATTTTTATTTCTAAGGTCGATAAGCATCATGTGGTTATCAGTTCCCCCAGAGATAATATTATATCCTCTCTTTACAAATGCAGCAGCCATTGCTTTAGCATTTTTCTGAACTTGCATCATGTATTGGAAGTATTCATCTGTTAATGCCTCACCGAATGCTACAGCTTTAGCTGCGATAATATGCATTAAAGGTCCAAATATCTCTTCTTGCATAACACTATCTTTCCAAACGACATTATCAAGGATTGTAGGGCCTATAAATCGTTTTTCTCGATCTGTAAAACCTCCATAACATACCTTCTCAGGATCAACTAGTCTTACCAATCGATCAAAGTGGTGTGTATTAATAATTTGTAAATAGTAAGAAGGTAATTCTTTACTATCCAATGAGTAATTACTCATTTCTTTCTGAAGTTGTTTAATCAACTTCTCTTTGATTTCTCTTTCTACTAATAGATAATCAGGAGCTACACAAGTCTATCCCGCATTCAATAACTTCGACCAAACAAGACGTTTAGCCGTTATCTCTAAGTCACAATCTTTTAAAATAAACACAGGGCTCTTTCCTCCTAGCTCTAATGTAACGGGAACTATATTCTTCGCTGCAGCCTTATACACTATCTTTCCAACAACTGTACTCCCTGTAAAAAACATCTTGTCAAACTGTAGACTTAACAACTGTGTAGTTTCTTCTACTCCCCCCTCTACCACATATAAAATCTTTAGGAAAAATACTATTGAGCAACTCTACTAATACATTGGATGCACGCATTGGTAACTCACTAGGCTTTATCATTACTGTATTTCCCGCAACTATAGCTGTCAAAGTAGACAAAAGAAACAATTGATAAGGATAGTTCCACGCACCAATAACTAAAGTTACACCTAATGGTTCTGGCATTATATAACCCTTTCCTAGAAAATTGATAATTCCTGTAGAAACTCGTTTAGGCTTACTTAGTTTCTTAATACTCTTGATAAAGTAGTCAATCTACAGATAAACAATAGACAACTCTGTTATATAGGTCTCAAAAGAAGACTTCCCAAAATATAGATAGATCGCTTCTGCTAACCTTTCTTCATTAGCTTTAAGCAATTGTTTTAGCTTTTTTAATTGTATAATTCGAAAGCTAATGTCCTTCGTTTGATTACTATTAAAGAGTTCTTTTTGAGCTTTAAATACTGAAAGTATAGTGTCCTTAGCGTAATAGTTATCCTATCAAAGATATTCATTTTACAGCTATAATTGAGTAATACAAAAAACGAGGCTTATAGTCTCGTTTTTTGTATTACTTTTCCTCATTAATCGTCTTACGAACATCTGTATATTTAAAATAAATAAAAGAACTCACTACATTAAATTCTAATGGTTTATTCTTAGTTGGTCCCATTCCTAAGAAAAACACATATCCTTCATAATCTTTATCTAAAGTCTTCAATGTAAACCTTTCGTAGGTTTCATCAAACACCCTTTTATAATTATTACGAATTCTACTTATTTTTTGACTAGATAGATCTTTTTTAGACAAAACTACTTTATAATTATTCTCCTTACTTTCTCTATGAGGCAATAACTCAAATATCATCTTATCATCATCTTCAGTTAATGCCCCATTTTTAAATAACTTTAAGGGAGCATAAAAAATCTTATTATCAATAAATGGACTATGATTCAAGCCATATCCGATACGTCTAAACAAATAACGATACTCACTTTTCTCTCCTAGTACCTCTATCTCAACATCTCTATTTCTTTCAAAACCAAGATAAAAATCAACGATTCTTTTTATAGAACTAACCTTACTATTTCTCTTACCGTCTTCTGGGTCAAAAGAAAACTCATCATTATAACCTAATCTCATTTTCCCAGTAGTTGTTCCATCACTACTATTAGTAGTAATAGAATCAGCAATGATTTCAATAGGATCTTCAGCAACATCAGATAATACTAACTGTGATGGATAACCTACCACTTTTAATTCATTAACTGTTAACTTACGATCTTTAGCTTTACCTGTTAGTCCATATAGCAATACTTCCTCACAATTGTCAACATGAGCTAACTTAGGATTAATACTAAAATACGGTATTTTTTTGTTCGTTAATTTGTAGCTATTAGCAACAACTTTTACTCTACATTTAGGGTCTGAGCATTGAAACGATAATTCCTCCTTAGTCCTTCCCTTCATTAACATAGGAAGTTCTTCTGCCCATACAATCTTCTGAGTATCTACTCGATAAGCTTTGTCCATATTACATTTTTATACATTAATAAGACAAATAATAGACAATAGGCATACCAATTATATAAAAATCACATAATGTCATATTTACAAAGACAATAAATGTCGATATAGTTAATTTTCAAGACATTATGTCAAAAAAAATCTTATACCTAATTATAACTGACAAAGAGCTTATGTACTTATAAGGCACTACACTTCATTCTCAGGAATAACTCCATTCTCAAACAAATCAACACCATTATTAATCGCACGTATTTCTGATATTCCATCTAATCTAAAATGCCTAATTTCTCCATTTTTAAGTAAACAATTAGTCTCTAAAAGAATTACTATGTTTTTATCCTTAATAAGTTTAGATGATACTGATATACCTACTTCTCCTTTATCT
>NZ_WSPP01000116.1:0-1463 GCF_009767705.1 Myroides sp. LoEW2-1
TAATTATATGAAGCTTTTAGATAAAAAATAGAACTAGTATTCTTATCCAGTTTTAAAGAATAAATAATCTCTGGAGCGATTCTCCAATAGCTACTATCTATATATTGTAATTCATTTTGCATTAGTTCTGTAACAACTAAACTACTTGGATATCCTCCATTATACTTATAATCAGAGCTAAAACTATGTTTATATTTAAGCCCCATACTTGCTATTAATTCTCCCTTTTTCCTTAAGACACTTAAGTTTCTTTGATATTTAAATTCTCCCACCCCAGAACTGTTATAGAATTTTGAACCAGTTGCTAAATACTTATCTTTTTGATTCAAATAGGACAGTTTAATTGTAAACCAATTGATAAAATCTCCTGTTGTACTTTCTTTGGTTAAATAATCTACTCCTAAATCAATCCTATCCATTTTATAACTTGAGAAAACAAATTGTCCTTTTACATCCCATCCCAAATTATCTATATTAGAATCATATAAACTAATATATTCAATTGCTTTCCTGTTAGTATTACTATACTCTAATTGAACCTTAGATTGATATCTATCCATAGTATTTCCCCAAAAAACCCCTAATTTATTTTCTCTTGATTTAACCGTTCCATCCTTTTTAGGGATAGAAAAGCTGATTTCAACATCTTCAACTTGCAGATCAGTTTTACCATAAAATAATAACCAATACCCTTTTTGTTTATATAGATAGTTTATTCCTGTACCTAAAGTGTTACCAAAATAATTAGTCGTTCTACCTGAACCTATTGCTTTTACATGATGTCCCAATCCATATAATTCATAATATGGCTGATCGATATAAGTATTAGTATTAGAATTGGAAGACTCCTCTTTAAAAGAAACATAGTTCAACTCTGCACTAATAGAACTATTATTAGTTAGATGATATGACAAAGAAGGATTAATCTGTAATTTATATCGATAATTCTCAGATCTTATATCTCTTTGTTTTGCCCCACTATAAACCTCAAATCCTGTAAAAAGACCTAAACTCATTTTATTTGAAACTTTCAATATACCTTGGGCATTAAAATCTATTTGTTGCTTATTCCATCTACTAGAGTTGGTGTCTGCAACAATAAATGGCATCCCTCTAAATGGATCCAAAATTGAGGCATTAAACTTTACATTTTCTTGTTTAATCCTATTGTAATTAAAATTACCTTTTAAGTAAATTTTATCCCATTTTTTAGTTCCTTGAGAGCTAACTCCATAAAGAGTTGTTTGACTACCTTGTTGTTTTCTAGAGAAATCTCCCTTTTGAGAATCAAATAAAAAATTCAAATCGTTATACACTTTAAACTCTTGTTTATCCAAAAGAGAAGAATGCATTTGACTAACAAACAAAGACTCGAATATTTTAATCTGATTTAAAGAAGGTTGTATTTCTTGTCTATCCTGCGCTAATAAAACGCTTGGCAGTATCATAATACAACTATATAC
>NZ_WSPP01000012.1:0-32075 GCF_009767705.1 Myroides sp. LoEW2-1
TACAAATGTAAAGCAATTGTGCAATAAGGCACTAATTAAGATTTTTTTCATATATATTTGCAGTAAAATTGCTAAAGAGTACTTAAAAAATATTTTACCTTTATACAAACAATAGATAACAATTATTATCGTTATATAGCTAATATGTTATAACAACAAACATTTTTAACTTTAAACATTTAAGTTAATCAAAGATATAGCATTGCCAATTAAACGTTAATTAATAAATTGCGTAGAATTTTATGTCCATGATAAATAAGATGAAGATTAATAAACTTTTAAATTTCCAATTATTTGCAAGCTTTCTTTTAGCAGCAAGTTTAACAAGTTGTGGTAATTCCAACAATAATGTATCAACAGCTACTGGGTGGAAAATAAATGATTCTAAAGGTGGGTTTCAATACAATACCAAGTATGTCCAAAAAACTCCCAATGGTATGGTACCCGTAGAAGGGGGAACATTTACAATGGGACGAGTACAAGATGACATCATGGCGGATTGGAACAACAATCCTAAACAAATGTATGTGCAATCTTTTTACATGGATGAAACAGAAACAACTAATATCATGTACAATGAGTATTTATATTGGTTGAGTACGGTTTACCCACAGAACAACGAAATTTATCAAGAGATATATAAAAGCGCACTTCCAGATACGACCGTTTGGAGAAGCCCGTCTGGTTTTAACGAAACACTTATCATGTCTTATTTACGTCACCCTGCTTATGCTAACTACCCTGTCGTTGGAGTTACTTGGCTACAAGCAACGGATTATGCGAAATGGAGAACGGATCGTGTCAATGAATTAAAATTAGAACAAGCTGGCTTCTTAAAAAAAGATGCCAAAGTTAGTGAGGCCTATGGAGATGCACATTTTAGTACTGAAGCGTATTTGCAAAATCCAGAATCTGTTTATGGAGGAAATAGCGATATTGTCTATAAAGGTAAAAACAATAAGTCAGCTGAAGGTGAACGCAACTTATACGCTTCGCAAAATTATGGTTTATTTACTGCTCAATATAGACTTCCAACCGAAGCTGAATGGGAATATGCAGCTATTGGATTAGTTGGAAACAGAGAATACAACAACTATAAAGGCAAAGGCAAATACCCTTGGGATAAAGCTAATAATAAACGAAAAAGAGGCAAACCACAAGTCTTAAATACCAAATATGCTAACTACAAACAAAGTAGAGGTGATTACGGAGGTATTGCGGGTTGGTCAACAGATAATGGAGATATAACAACACCAGTTAAATCATTCCCTGCTAATGACTTTGGACTATACGATATGGCTGGTAACGTTGCCGAATGGGTTGCCGATATATACGATCCTCGCTTGGATCAAGAGGAGGCTGACTTCAATTTCTTCAAGGGCAATGTATACTACAAAAACCAAATTGGACCTGATGGTAAAGTTGTCATAGTGACTGATCAAACAGTTAAATTTGACACCCTATCAACTGGTAAATTAAGAGTGAGAAATCTTCCAGGACAAGTAGCTCAAGAAGAATTTGATGACTCAACTCTAAAGACAAACCCTTATACAGGAATTGTCAATAAAGTTGACCAATTGCCAAAATCGGATAAAGCTGCAAATTTATATGACACCAAATCACGTGTAATTAAAGGTGGTTCATGGAAAGATAGAGCATATTGGTTAGATCCAGCTACGAGAAGATATTACCCAGAAGATCAAGCTTCTGATTATATTGGTTTCCGTTTAGTAATGACTAAAGTTGGACCTAAATCAACAAAAAGAAAAACGAAAAATTAAGTTTTATTGATATAAGAAAAGCCCTAAATAATTAGGGCTTTTTTTTTACTTTTGTCCTATGGAAATAGCAGAATTATACCAGTGTTTTTTACAATGCGATGGCATTTCTACAGATACGAGAAACGTACATCCTAACTCTTTATTCTTTGCCTTAAAAGGAGAGAAATTTGATGCAAATGAATTTGCTCAAGAAGCACTTACTAAAGGTGCTGCATTTGTGGTAATGGACAATAAGAAGCTTATCACAGATGAAAAGAAAATGCTATACGTCCCAAATGCATTGGGGGCCTTGCAACAATTGGCTAAATACCACAGAAGTCAAATTGGCTTGCCTATTATTGCTCTAACGGGTAGCAATGGAAAAACAACAACAAAAGAACTAATAACAACAGTTCTATCTAAAAAATACAATGTAACAGCAACAAAAGGCAACCTCAACAATCACATTGGGGTACCATTAACCTTATTATCCTTTACAGAAAAAACTGACTTAGGAATCGTTGAAATGGGAGCTAATCACAAAAAAGAAATAGCTTTCCTTTGTGAATTAGTCGATCCTGATTTTGGGTATATTACTAATTTTGGCAAGGCTCATTTAGAAGGTTTTGGCGGTTTCGAAGGAGTGATTAAAGCCAAGAGCGAGCTATATGATTACCTACAAGATTACCACAAAACTGCCTTTGTAAATCTTGATGACCCAAGACAAGATGCAAAAACATTAACCTTTAGTCGATACACTTTTGCTGTAGAGCAAGAGGCTGATGTACATTTTGATGAATACAATGCTCAACCAAATGCGAGTGTTAAGATAAATGGATTGACAATATCTTCAAATCTAACAGGTTTGTATAACACTACTAATATTGCAGCCGCAGTTACTATAGGTCAGTTCTTTAATGTGCCTACTGAAGATATTAAGCAGGCTATTGAAGAATACACCCCCAATAACAACCGTTCACAATGGATTACTATAGGAACATCACAAATTCTTTTAGATGCGTATAATGCAAATCCAAGTAGTATGGAAGTAGCTATAAACAACTTTAAGCAACTAAACTCAAAACAACCTAAAATTCTTATTTTAGGTGATATGTTTGAATTAGGTTCAGATAGTTTGAAAGAACACAATAAGATAGTAGAAGATTTACGCAATGAAGGTGTAACAGCATATTTCATAGGGCAAAACTTTTACAAGTGTAAAAACTCAGCTACAGATTCTCTATTCTTTTTCGAGAACTTTGACAATTTCAAGGAATACTCAGCTAAGGAGAAGCAACTTTTCGAAAACTCTTTAGTACTTATAAAAGGATCAAGGGGTATGGCATTAGAAAGAATCTTAGATATGATCAAATAAAAAAATAAGGCGTTCTTTGTGAACGCCTTATTTTTTTACTCAGAAACTTTCAATCTGGTAACCAAAGGAAAGTGGTCTGAATTATAAAATTCACTATATGTCTTAAACTCTTTTACTTCTATGCGATTATCCACAAATACATAATCTATTCGCATAGGGAAATAATCAAAATCAAAGGTCTTCCCAAAACCGTGTCCTGCCTCGATAAAAGCATCCTTCAGATCTCCTTTTACATTTCTATATACATACGAATAAGCGCTGTTATTCATATCACCACAGATAATCTTGGGATGATTAGCATCGTTCATATGTGATCGAACTAATTCAGATTGTAATTGCTGCTCTGCAAATGCCTTAGACATGCGATCAAGATTGCGCTTAGAACTTTTCTCATCCATCATCTCGTGTATATCAGGTTTAATACTGAAAGACTGAAGGTGAATACTATATACTCGAACGGTATCATTCTTTACTAAGATATCAGCAAAGACAACATTGTTATTCGAATTATTAGGTAAGCGAATTTCCCCCTTATCTATAATTCTGTATTTCGAGAATATAGCTTGTCCAGTCTTTATCTTATTTCCATGAGATACAATATAGCGATAAGGATATTGATTAAATTTCAGAGAAGTATTCTTTGAAAATTCTTGTAAACACAAAACATCTGGATCATGTAGATCGATAAACTCTTTAATATTCTCCGGTATACTATCTGATTCAATCCACTTGAACAAATTAAAAAGCCTAACGTTATAGCTCATTAAGGTAAAGTCGCCGTCTCCCCCAGCTGTCGCTTTACCAGAGAACTTATAGAATTTATTAATGAATGTAATTCCCAAAAGCAATATGACAATTGCCAACCACACTTGCTTCTTAAACTGAATTCCCCAATAAAAAACAAATATGAGGTTAACAATTAACAAGCCAGGTAAAAACAACGTAAATACACTTAGAACAGGAAATAGCTTAGGAGCTAAAAAAGGCAAGAAATAACCAACCAATGTAATAATTGCCACTATTACATTGATACAAAAAACAACTTTATTAAACCACGAAAGGTTTTTCATATCTTATTCTTTACCTGCTTTGAATAAAAAGCTTTTTTCTTCTTTTGTCAAGCTTTCATATCCCGATTTACTAATCTTGTCTAAGATAGCATCAATTTTTTGTTGAACATCGGCATTCGTATCATTCTTAACTGATTTCTCTTTGTTCTTATTTACGTAAACCTTTTTAAACTTTGTTCCTTGTTTTTTTCGAAAAAGGTTAACCACATTATCAAATATAGCACTTAAATCTGTACCCCTTTTCAACATAATTGCATATACAGCACCTATACCAGCTCCACCTAAATGTGCCAAATGCCCTCCAACATTACTACTACCCATGAGTTGCAAAACATCTATTAGAACAATAAAGGCCGCTATATACCAAATTTTCACTGTCCCTATCAGCAATAATCTAACCTCCATATGAGGATTAAATGTAACTAAAGCTAACAAGGGAGCAATAATAGCTGCTGAAGCACCAACTAAGACGTTTCCAGCATGTACAAATATTAATCCAAATAAGCAGAAGAACAGTCCTCCGACTAAAGCACCTAATAAATAGGTAGTTACAAATTGTTTTTGACTAAAAAAAGTAGCAAACAATTGATTTACAAAATACAATAAGATCATATTCAGTATCAAATGTACAATTCCTGCATGTATAAAAGAATAAGTAAGTAATGTCCAAGGCTTAAAAAGTAGGCCTTTGACATCATCAGTCAATACAAACCAATAAAATACTTTGTTATATACTTCAGGAAACAGACCTTGAAATACAAAAAACACAAGAGAAACACCAATATTCCAAAAGATTAACTTCTGGGCTATTCCTCCCTTCTTATAACTATTCTTTAAGTCATCTAATACATTTGCCATTATCTATCCCAACGATTCTTATTAAATTGTGTATTCCTCCAATAAATCATCAGCAAATATCCCATTAAAGCACCTCCGATATGAGCAAAATGAGCTATTCCTCCTCCTCCTCCAAAAAGGCTAAATCCGCCTGCAACACCACCGTATAAGTCTAAAAGTAATATTCCTGGAACAAAATACTTCGCTTTCACAGGCACAGGTACGAACATCATCATCAATTCAGCATTGGGAAACATAAATGCAAAAGCAACTAACAAACCATAAATGGCACCTGACGCTCCTACAACAGGCGTATTATAAGCAGATAAAAGATTAATCAATTCATTCCTACCTAATACTGACTCCCAGCTAATACCAACCTTTCCTTCATACAGTAAACCAACTATTTCACTTCTATCAAGTCCCGCATCAACTAAAGCTGAGATACCTGATTGAACTGTATAATAATTTACACCAGTGTGCAAAGCTGCAGCACCTAAACCACATAACAAATAAAAAAGCAAGAATTTCTTACCTCCCCATATCGCCTCCAATGTTGTACCAAACGAAAATAAAGCAAACATATTAAAGAAAATATGCATGACACTACCGTGCATAAACATATGCGAAATAGGTTGCCAAATGTAAAACTTAGAGCTTTCAAAAAAATACATTGGCAATATTTGATTCATCGCTGGAACCACTAAGTTCGCTGCAACGAAAAAAATGATATTAATTATAAGTAAGTGCTTTACTGTATCTGTAATTCTCATCATAAACTAAATTTTTTTTCAATATCTTCTACTTTCATAGTAATAAAAGTAGGTTTTCTAAATGGTGAAACATCGGGTTCTTTGCAAGCAAACAATGTATTCACAATATTCTCTTGTTCTTCTTCTGTTAATGTTGTTCCTGTTTTCACAGCCAAACTGTGTGCCAAAGATTTTGCAATGCGATCTCCTTGACTAAATTTCGTCTGTGGAATACCTTCATTAAAATCAGTAATCAAGTCTTCCAAGACAATTGATGCTTCACTTTCCGCTACATTAACTGGTAAACCAGAAATCACTACAAAGTCACTTCCCATTTCTTCAAATCCAAAACCAGTTTGTTTCAACAAATCTTGTAATTCTTTCAAAATAGCAACTTCATAAGGCGTATAATAAAGCGTCAAAGGAAATAGCAATTGCTGCGTAGCCGCACGGTGATCTGTGATATCACTTAAAAACTTCTCGTATAATATTCGCTGATGTGCTCTTCCTTGATCGATGACTACTAATCCCGATTTGATAGGACTTACAATATACTTGCGATTGATTTGAAACGTACGCGAAGTAGAACTTGTTTCTTTGCTTTTATCGAACAAAGTAGACTCAACAACTTCAGTCTCAAAGTGTAAATTAGATACATCTAAGTCCTTTCCTTCAGAGTACAACCCCTCGTAAAAACTATTCCATTCCTTACCACTTCCCTTTGCATTTCGGTTATCTTCTTTTCTCGTACCTGCAGTAGATCGAGATTTAGCAAAGTTGACATCATTACCTTTTGAAGCAATATAACCAGTATCCGTAGTACTTTTCTCGAAATCAATATGGTTATTGTAGTCATCGTGTAGTGAAAACTCGTCATTGCTCTTAGATCCGAAAGTCATGGTATCAGATGCAAACTCCTTGCTCTCTAAAATAATTTCCCCTGTATCTAAATCAACGTACTCTTGTTGTTCTTCATCCTCCAATGCTGTCATTTTTGACTCGATAACACCTGAATCACTATCAGACTCCTCTTGCATAAATGGATTCTCAAACGGATTATATTCAAACTTATCTGATTCTCCATACTCATTTCTCGAAAATGGATTAAAGTTTCTATCCACTTCTATCGTTGGAGTAGAAGCTTCTGTTCCTTCATAGTCATAAGGCGTATCAAAAGTAGAATCTCTTTGAAAATCCAACACAGGAGCGACATTAAACTGTCCCAAGCTATGCTTGATAGTAGATCTCAAAATACTATATAAAGCTTGCTCGTCATCAAACTTAACTTCCGTTTTGGTAGGATGAATATTAATATCTATAGAATCCGTAGGAACTTTTAAATAGATAAAATAAGTAGGATGTGTACCTTCTTTCAGCAATCCTTCATAAGCGGCTAATACAGCGTGGTGAAGATAACCACTCTTTACAAATCGATCATTGACAAAAAAGAACTGCTCTCCCCTACTTTTCTTAGCAAACTCAGGTTTTCCAACAAATCCACTTATTTCAACAATCTCAGTAGCTTCTTTAATAGGGACTAACTTTTCATTCGTTCTACTACCAAAAACGCTAACTATACGCTGACGCAAATTAGCAGGGGGCAGATTGTAAACTTCATTTCCGTTGTGAATTAGCACAAAGTGAATATCACTGTGCACTAAGACAATGCGCTCAAATTCATCTACAATATTTCTAAACTCAACGTTTGTTGACTTCAAAAAGTTGCGACGAGCTGGAATATTAAAAAATAAGTTTTTTACAGAAAAAGATGTTCCTACAGGTGTAACCGCAACCTCTTGCGAAACAAGTTTGGTTCCTTCAATAACAATATGAGTTCCCAATTCTGCATCAACTGCCCTTGTTTTCAACTCAACATGAGCAATAGCCGCAATAGAAGCTAATGCCTCACCTCTAAAGCCTTTTGTTCTCAATGCAAACAAATCTTCAGCAGATGAAATTTTAGAAGTTGCATGTCGTTCAAATGCCATTCGAGCATCTGTATCAGACATTCCCTTTCCATTGTCAATAACCTGTATAAGTGTCTTACCAGCTTCCTTTAATACTAATTTTATTTCTGTCGCACCCGCATCTACCGAATTTTCAACCAATTCTTTCACAACAGAAGCTGGTCGCTGAACGACTTCCCCTGCTGCAATTTGGTTAGCTACGTGGTCTGGCAGTAATCTAATTATATTTGACATCTACTTTTATTAGGTTCTTTTAGTTTGTTTAGTTGTGATTTTAAAAAAAAATCGAAACACAAATTTAATAAATTAAACTCCGAAAGCTATTTTAGAAATAGTTAATTATTTAAAATAAAAAAACCTGCAATTAGATTTATAATTGCAGGTTTTTAACTTTATACTATTTGTATTCTTAATACTTCCTATTTAATTCAATCATCTTTAATGCAGCTACTGCGGCTTCTGTACCTTTGTTTCCATGTACTCCACCACTACGTGCTAATGATTGCTCCATATTGTTATCTGTTAAAACACAAAACAATACTGGAATTTCAGCCATCAAGTTTAGGTCTTTGATTCCATGAGTAACACCTTCGCATACAAACTCGAAATGCATTGTCTCTCCTTTAATCACACAACCAATCACTATAACAGCATCTAAATCTTCAAAAGACTCTATCATTTTCTTTGCTCCATATACAAGCTCAAAGCTTCCTGGAACATTCCATCTGATAATATTTTCTGGCAGTACTCCACAATCTTTCAATGCGTATTCTGCACCAGAAAAAAGTCCATTTGTCACGGTATCATTCCACTCTGAGACTACGATACCTACTTTAAAATCTTTGCCATTTGGCAAAGTAGATTTATCGTATTCAGAAAGGTTTTTATTTGCTGTTGCCATTTTCTAATTATTGAGCCATCCCAATCATTGCATCAACCATCATTGATTCAGGTGATCCTAAATAATTGTTTTTAATTTCAGTAAACATTTTTAAAGCTTCCTCTTTTTGTCCTAATTCTAAAGCTACAATTCCAGCTTTATTTAGAAAACGCGGAGAAGTTAAATCATTATTACTTGCCGCTACAGCTTTTTTATAGTAGTCTAATGCATCCTCTTTTTGTCCTAATTCAGAAAAAGCATCTCCAATTGCTCCAATTGCTAAAGCATTGATCAACGCATCTTTTGATTTAAAATTGTTCAAATGATTAATTGCATCTTGAAACTTCCCTTGTTGTAAATATGCAATACCTGCATAATACTCTGCTAAATTAGCAGCATCAGTCCCCTTGTGATTCTCAATAATTCCTAAAGCACCAAGCTTTCCTTCTCCACCATTTAAGGTTAAATCAAAGTTCTTATCTTTTTCACCTGGATTACTTAACGCCTCTACATAATAACTTTGAGCTTGAGTTAATTGCTCAGCTGCTTCATCATTCTTAGGCTCTACAACAAACTTGTCATATCCTACGTATCCTAACGTGATTAAAGCAACAGCTCCTACCACACCAAAAATAGCTTTCGAGTTACGAGCCACCCAACCTTCTACACGGTTAGCACTTTTATCTAAAGAATTAAATACTTCAGCGGTTGCACTATTTCCAGCATCTGCTTTTCCATATTGGTCAAATTCGCTATCTGTCGCTTCGTCTTTTGGTTTTGGGGCTTTATAACCTCTTTTATTATAAGTTGCCATGTATACAATAGTTTAATAAGAGGCAAAAATAGGATTTTTATTGTAATATAAAAGTGCTTTCTATCTATATTTTTGATAATTTGCACCAAATTTTAATAAAGACCGTTGTAAAACGTTAAAATTGCTGATAACCGCGTGTATTTAAAAAGAATAAACATCCTAAACTTCAAAAATATTTCTGATAAATCCTTTGATTTTCATCAAAGAATAAACTGTTTTGTCGGATTTAACGGTGTTGGTAAAACCAATATCTTAGATGCAATATACTATATGGCTTATGGAAAGAGTTACTTTAACCCAGTAGCCTTGCAGAACATTAAGCACAATACTGACTTTTTTGTCATTGATGGAACCTTTTCACTACAAGATAAGGATGAACACATTGTATGCAGTCTAAAAAAAGGACAAAAAAAGATACTAAAACGAAATGGTAAAAACTACGATCGCTTCTCTGATCACTTTGGGCTAATCCCTTTAGTAATTATCTCTCCTTCTGATGCTGATTTAATCATAGAAGGCAGCGAAACCCGCAGAAAATTTATAGACAGCGTCATTTCTCAAATGGACAATAGCTATCTCCAACAATTGATTCAATATCAAAAACTTATTTCTCAAAGAAATGCGCTACTGAAAAACTTTGCACAAAACAATTACTTTGATCCAGCGACAATAGAAATATACAACGAACAGATAGAATTACTTGCACAACCCATTTTCGAAAAGAGAAAGTCTTTCTTAGAGGGGTTTGTACCTATATTCAATAAATACCATCAACTCATTACAGACAATCACGATGACGTTGATCTAAAATACGATTCTCAATTGCACGACAAGACAATGTCTGAACTTTTCAAAGAGTTTTTGCCGAAAGATCGCGCAGTACAATATACCTCAGTTGGTATACACAAAGACGATTTACTCTTTGAACTCAGCGGACATCCAATCAAAAAATTTGGTTCGCAAGGACAGCAAAAGTCATTTCTAATTGCCCTTAAACTCGCTCAATTTGACTTTATCAAAAAACAGAAGGGACTTGCTCCTATCTTGTTATTTGATGATATATTTGACAAACTTGACGAAAACAGAGTTCGCAAAATATTAGAACTTGTAAACTTGGACACATTCGGACAAATATTCATCTCTGATACACATGTTGAACGAACTGAGAGTTTACTAAATAGCATACATCAAGAATTTGAAATTTTCAAAATACAAGAAGACAACAATTTCAATTAGACAACTTATGAAAATATCACAAAATATATCTCTTAAACCTTACAATACTTTTGGATTAGATGTACGAGCAAAATACTTTGTTGAAATAGAAAGTGTAAGCACATTAAAAGAAATCCTAAAAGGCAATTCACCTGACAAACTATTTATCCTGGGAGGTGGGAGCAATATGCTCTTAACTCAAGATATCAACAAAACTGTCGTAAAGATTAACTTAAAGGGAATTGAGGTTGTAAAAGAAGATGACGATTGTGTTTGGGTTCAAGCACAAGCTGGTGAAAATTGGCATGAATTTGTTCTTTGGTGTATAGAAAGAGGGTATGGGGGTATAGAAAATCTATCTTTAATCCCCGGAAACGTGGGGACGACACCTATTCAAAATATCGGTGCATATGGCGTCGAAGTGAAAGATGTATTAGAATCGTGTACAGGATTAAGTATATCGACGCAAGAACAAAGAGTATTTGACAATGCTGCTTGTAAATTTGATTATAGGGAAAGTGTCTTTAAAAATGAATTAAAAAATCAATATGTAATCACTTCTGTTGTTTTTAAATTAACTAAGAAAAATCACATCTTAAAGACTGGTTACGGATCGATACAGCAAGAACTTGATAAAAATGGGATTACTACTCCTACTATTCAAGATATAAGCAATATGGTGATCGCTATTCGCCAAAGCAAATTACCTGATCCAAAAGAAATTGGAAACAGCGGTAGTTTCTTTAAAAACCCGATTATCCCAGTTGAACAATATAATGCCTTAAACGCCAAATATCCAACTATGCCAAGTTATACAATCAACGATCAATTTGTAAAAGTGCCCGCTGGTTGGTTAATAGAGCAGACTGGTTTTAAAGGCTATAGACTTGGCGATGCTGGAGTACACGAAAAGCAAGCACTTGTTTTGGTTAATTATGGACAAGCACAAGGTAGTCAAATAGAAAAATTAGCTCATTCTATCCAAAAACAAGTGCAACAGATATTTGGTATTTCAATTGACGCAGAAGTAAACATCTTCTGATTTAAAAAAATTATAATCTAAAGGATAAATTGTACATTTGTTTCCTTAAAAAAGAAATTATTTAATCACATGCTAACATTATTATTTTATTGTTTTATTGCTATAACAGTTATAGAATTAATCTATTATTTTGCCATCAATAGTAATGTTGCATTTCATTCTACTTTAAAAGATAAAAAATCGCATATATCTGAACCTGTTTCTGTAATTGTCTACGTGAAGAATCAGGAACAAAAACTACCAGAGTTCCTCGAACTTTTAAAGGCACAGGATTTCAGCCCTGGCTATGAGATTATTTTGGTCAACAACGCATCCGAAGATGAAAGCTTGGAGATTTTAGAAGACTTTGCGCTCAAAAACGCTAATGCCAAACTGGTAGATGTTGTAAACAATGAAACTTTTTGGGGCAACAAAAAATACGCCCTTACCTTAGGTATTAAAGTTGCTAAATTTGAACATTTGCTATTTGTTGAACCGGCAGCTTGCCCAATGACTCCAAACTGGATTTTTTCTATGAGTCGAGGCTTGAGTACGCAAAAAAATCTAGTAATCGGATTTACGCAAATAGCAAACAAAAGACGTTCGTTTATCAATAAATTGATACGCTACCAAAATGTCCAAAAAACAACAAACTTGTTCTCGTGGAGTGGTGCGGGAAAACCACTATATGGAAATGCCTATAACCAAGCGTACAACAAATCATTGTTCTATAAAGTAAATGGCTTTATCAGCCATATGAAAATTCCCTTTAGCGATGAATATACATTCATTAATCAAATCGGAACAAGTACGAATACTTCAGTAAGTTTTTCGCCTGATAGCTTTACTATAATTGAAAGCAAAAACACTATTTCTGAATGGAAAAATGCGGTTAAGAAACAGGATTTACTCCTGCGTAAACTTTCCGTTTGGGCACAGTTAAAAATAAGGTTCTTCAATCTAAACAAACTCTTATTTTACATTGCATTCACGCTATTGATTAGCTTCTTATATCAATGGGAAATCGTATTAGGAGTATTCCTTTTTCGCTGTATTATCGCCCATATATTCAGCGGAAAGACATTTAGTAAATTTGGCACAAAAGAATTAGTGTGGACACTGCCTTTGTTAGAAATTATTCATATTTTTATAAGTACATATTATAGTTTCACACATTTTATCACGCGACAAAAAATTGAAAAAAAGTATTACTGATTATATTGAATTAGCTCGTAAAGGAGACCAAAGTGCTTTCACCTTTCTGTTGAATCATTATTGGAGCGAGGTGTATTTGTTTATGGTTAAGAGAATCAATAATGAAACAGATGCTGAAGATGTAACCATTGAAACTTTTTCTAAAGCTTTTAGCAATATTAGTTCTTATAAAGATACCTATGCCTTCAATACTTGGCTGATTACTATTGCAAAGAATGTACACATAGACCTTATCCGCAAGAGAAAGAACCTTTCTTTCTTAGACATGAATGACGAAAACAACTCTACTTATAACAATATTGTAGATGACTCAAATAATATTGAAGACGATATTATTCAAGAACAGAACTTAAAGATATTTAAGAGTTATATCAAACTACTAAAACCTCACTATCAAGAGGTAATAGAACTTCGGTATTTTCAGGAACTCTCTTACAATGAAATTGCTGAAATACTGGACGAACCATTAAACAATGTCAAGGTAAAGATCATGCGAGCAAAGAAACTTCTCGCAGAAATTATCGTCAAACAGATTGACCAAAACTTTAACCTATAATGGTAATAATATAATACAAAGCTTCCTCTACAAAGGAAGCTTTGTTCGTTTAAAACCTCTTTACAAGTGAATACCTTTCGGTTGGATACATTACATGAACCGATATACTCAAATAAAGTGAAACAATGGCTATTTCAAATTTAGCTACAGTTTTACAGCACAGTTTACAAATCAACGGGAATCATTGCAAGTTCACTTCTACAACAACTTATGCCCATTTCTTACAGTTGTCATAATCACGAAATAACAATTATCACTTGGCAATTTCAAAATCACACAGATTCGACATGATTTCGACAAAAAAAGCAAATAGAATTGATGCTTCTAAAAGACGATTAAACACTTATATTACTCCCAAAATTGTCAAGTTATCTATCGCAAGAATCTCGGAAAATAAAGGTGAAGTTGAGCAGATTTCAAAAGTACATTGACATACTTTATGGATGGGCTTCGCTTGCACTTCCTTGGGGGTTAGTTGCACTTTTCTTGGGGTTTCCTTGCCAAAAGTGCGGTTTTCTCGAAGAAAGGTGCAAGAAAGGTGCAAGAAAGCCCTTATCAAAACCGAAAAAAACTATACGTTAATTTTCGAAAAACACGTAGAAACATTACGCTCTCTATACACCTATCTCTAAAAGAGGTTTTAGAATGTTTGTTTTTCCGTTTTATCATATACTTTCAGTCTATTTCACACTTCATTACAAAACAACAAATTCACGGGAGTTCTATTTTTTGAACAGATGTGTAGAGAGAGCGTATATTCAATTCTTAAAGTCAATAAGAATAGAGTTTACTCACTCATGCTATTAGATGATAAGATATTATTAAAACAATGAGATAAATCAAAGATTTTGTATCCAATAAGATCTAAAACAAACAGCGTTTATACTTATTACAATTCATCACTTTATCACTAAAAATGGACTATTGGATTGAGTTAAACTCACCTTAAATCAACATTTCATCCCTGCTATTCCCTACAAACTCGCAAGACAACCTAAATAAACATATCATACCTTATCATACTAAAAAAGAATAATTATATAATTTTTTCTATATTTAAGTAATAAACTGATAATTATCAGTATAAAAGACAAGTTTGTCTTTTATCTTTGATATAGAAAATAGATACTAACAAACAGTCATATGAACACAAAAACACAATCACTAAAAAACAAACTTGGAGTAATGTTATTAGCTTTAGGTTTACTTACACTTGGAAGCTGTCAAAACAAAGACGCGAAACCGACAAAAATGACCGCTGACATGGCAGAGAAAATTGTTGTAAAAGGCGAAGCTCAAGCAGAATTGACTCCCCCTCCTTTTGTCCCAAAACCAGTTGGCAAAAGAGAAGCGACAAAATTATTCGTCAATTTAGAAATCCTTGAACAAGAAGGCGAAATGGTTGATGGAGTAAAATATATGTATTGGACATTTGGAGGTACAGTACCAGGAAGTTTTATCCGTACACGTGTAGGAGATGAAATAGAGTTTACGTTAAAAAATCACCCGGACAACAAATTACCTCACAATATTGATATGCACGCCGTAACAGGTCCTGGAGGAGGAGCAGCCTCATCATTAGTTGCACCGGGGCATGAAGTAACCTTCTCGTTTAAGACGCTTCAGCCAGGTATCTATGTATACCACTGTGCTACAGCTCCAGTAGGTATGCACATTGCCAACGGGATGTACGGATTAATTTTAGTAGAACCAGAAGGAGGACTTCCTCCTGTCGATAAAGAGTACTACATCATGCAAGGTGATTTCTATACAAAAGGAAATTACGGAGAAAAAGGGATGCAACCCTTTGACATGAATAAAGCATTAAAAGAAGATGCTGACTATGTAGTATTCAATGGTCATGTGAATGGACTAGTCAACGAAAACGCTATCACAGCCAAAGTAGGAGAAACTATTCGACTATTTGTTGGAAATGGCGGGCCTAACTTAGTGAGTTCATTCCACGTTATTGGAGAGATTTTCGACAGAGTACACGTAGAAGGTGGAGATTTGGTAAACGAAAATGTACAAACTACACTTATACCTGCTGGTGGAGCAGCTATGGTCGAATTCAAAGTAAATACCCCTGGTACCTTTGTGATTGTGGATCACTCCATCTTTAGAGCCTTTAACAAAGGTGCTCTTGGAATGTTGAAAGTAGAAGGAGATGAAAATGAAAAAGTATTTGCTGGTAAGATAAAAGAGGGAATCTACTTACCTGAAGGAGGTACAATACAAAACATGCCAAAAACAGAAACTAAAAAAGTAGTAATAGAGGATAAAACTTTAGCACAACAAATTGCAGATGGTAAGAGCGTATTTACCAGAACATGCTTTGCATGTCACCAATCTGAAGGCCAAGGTATTGAAGGGATTTTCCCTCCATTAGCGAAATCAGATTACTTAAATGCAGATGTAAACAGAGCAATTAAAACCGTAATTAATGGTCTTCAAGGAGAAATCACTGTAAACAATGTGAAGTATAACTCTATCATGACAAGTCAAAACCTAAATGACCAAGAAATTGCGGATGTATTGACTTATGTATACAACAGTTGGGGTAATAACAAAACTGTAGTGAGCCCGCAAATGGTACAAAAAAATAGATAATATGTTTTTTCTTGACAAATCAAATATAATTGTATGTCTTCTAAGCCTACTAACATGGAATGCTATCTACGCTCAGAAAGAAACAACAATGCTGACTATCAAAAGTGGAGCTTTTGTTCCACTTTATGGTAGTACAGAAGAAGGAGATGTCAAAGTCGATGCCTTCAAAATAGATCAATATGCAGTGACCAACGAACAGTTTGTTGCGTTTCTAAAAGAAAATCCTACATACAAACGTTCAGAAATAAAAGCTTTGTTTGCAGACAAGAGCTATTTATCACATTGGATAGGAGATTTAGATTATGGAGATTTAAATCCCAATGCTCCAGTCACCAATGTATCATGGTTTGCTGCAAAAAAATACTGTGAAGTACAAGGTAAGCGATTGCCTACTATGGATGAATGGGAGTATGTAGCTATGGCAGACGCAAAGAATATGGATGCCAGAGAAAAAGAGGATTACAACAAATTTATCTTAGCTTGGTACGAAGCACCTAAAACATATGTAAATCCAGTGGGAAGTACATTCAAAAATTACTGGGGTGTCTACGATATGCACGGATTGATTTGGGAATGGGTATCAGACTTTAACTCTGTCTTTCTTTCAGGAGAAAGCCGAAAAGACAAGGGCAATGACGAAAACTTATTCTGTGGAAGTGCTTCTATTAATGCTTCTGACCTGATGGACTACGCTGCTTTTATGCGCTATGGATTCAGAGGAAGCTTAAAAGCTAAATTCACGACTAAAAATCTTGGTTTTAGATGTGCTCAAAACTTATAAATAGTTTATTATGAAAAAAAATATCATTGCGTTATCTCTATGTTTCTCATTGCTCATGATGGGGTGTAAAGATGTAAAAACAAATGACGCTCAAGTAATAGATAACAAAGAAGTATCTTCTACTCAAGAGATATCTGACTTATCGATCTATAACCTACCATCGACTTGGACAACCCAAGACGGCAAAGACATTGAACTAAAAGATTTGCAAGGCAATGTCTTGGTTATGGTGATGATCTACACTTCTTGTAAAGCTGCTTGTCCTCGATTAGTAGCGGATATGAGAAATATAGAAGAAAGAGTAAAAGGCAAAAATCTCGATAAAGTAAAATACGTATTGGTAAGTATAGACCCAGAGGTAGATACGCCAGAGCGTCTTAAAGAGTTTGCTAAAGAGAACTTAATGGATGGCCCACAATGGGTATTCTTGCGTTCTACAAAAGAAAACACACGTGAATTTGCCGCTACTTTAGCCGTGAATTACAAAAAGATTTCTCCGATAGACTTCTCTCACTCTAATATCATTAGCGTATTCAATACTAAAGGAGAATTAGACTATCAACAAGAGGGACTTGGTATAGACTACGCCCCTACTGTAAAAGAAATAGAAAAACAATTAGCCCAAATAAAGTAAAAGATTCGTTTTTATTTTTGAAATATACTGCTCTGCTTCTGTACTGAAGTTGAGCAGTATTTTTGTTTTAATTCACCTTGTTAAACTTGACAACAAAATAAATCAACACCAAGCTTAGCAAGGCAAAAATCAACATCGCTAAGGGCAAAAATTGTAAGCCATAATAAGCTATTACCTTTCCTCCAACAAAAGTTCCCACAGCAATTCCCAAGTTGCCAAGAGAAGTAGAAAGACTACTGCCTAATTCAAAAGGCAGCTTGGTTGTCTTCTGTAAGAATGCAGTTGCATTCAAGTATACAGGTGTATAAAATAGGCTCCACATGGATACAATTAAAACCGTCAAGATAGATTCACTTCCCGAAATATAAAGAAGTAAAGCTATTAGAGCTGCTCCCATAATGTAAAACACATTGCTGTAAACCACACCTTTAGACAATACCTTCCCTCCTATATACATGGCTACAACACCTATCAATCCAAATAAAAGCACCATATTCCCAACCATTAGACCAGACATATTCTTCTCTTTACTCAAATAGTCTGCAAAATAGCTGTAAACGCTAAACCACATCGCTAAAATAAATAAATTAACTAATGCACTTCTTATAAAAGAGAGATCTCTAAAAACCACTAATTCTTTAGTGTTAAACACTTTTGTATCACCTGGAACACAAGGTAAAAAGATATAAATAGCCATAAAGGCAATACTACTCACAATTCCCTGAATTAAAAAAATGGCTTCTAACCCATAGCCATTTGTCAAGTATGTAGCCAAGGGAATAGTAGTAAAAGACGCAATAGTAATACCGCTAAATACAATACTCATCATCTGACTGTGCTTATCTTCTGGCGAAAATCGAACCGCTATAGAAAGCGCATTGGCAATATAGACTGGCTGTAGTAAGGCAGAGATAAGCCTCAGAGTAAACAACAACCAAAAAGGAGGTAAACTCACTGAGATAAAACTTGAGATTACAAATAAAGCTAAGGCTAATAGCATTACTTTCTTTTTGTCCATTCGAACAGTTAAAACAGTCATCAAAGGACCTAAGAAGGCAATCACTAAAGCAAATCCACTTAAAAGCCAACTTGCTTGATCTATTGAAATTCTATAATGTGAAGCTATCTGGGGCAGTACTCCAATAACACCAAACTCTGTTGTAATAATACTCAGCAGTCCTAAGGCTCCTACGTAGGCATATTTCTTCATAAAAATTTAATCCATACTTTTGCTTAATCAAAAGCAGTTATACATCTCATTGTATTCTGTAAATACTAAGGCAAAAGTAAAGAGCGAGTTTAGAGTAAACTATACAAGCGATTTTTGTGAGTAACTAACAATTTTGTAAGTAATGGCAAAAAGAAAAGAAAATTCAACCAATAATATCAATAGGGAGTACATCACAACTAATTGTGATGCAATCTATACAATCTGCAAAATAGGTGGAAGATGGAAGATGATGATCTTATTTTACCTTGAGGAATATGGCACACTGCGCTTTAACGAACTAAAAGAGAAAACTGTTGGGATTACTGACCGCATGCTTTCTCTACAATTAAAGGAGTTAGAAGCTGACAACTTAGTTACAAGACAAGTATATGCGGAAGTCCCTCCACGAGTAGAGTACTCCTTAACGAATATAGCTAAAGACCTTTTGCCTATTTGGCCAACATTAGAAGATTGGGGAACAAAACACCGTGCTTTAAGTGCTGTAAAACAAGAAGATTCAAAATAGCCTTGAGGGAAATATAACGTTATATACCGCCATACCTGACAAAACTACCAAGTATCAACATCACAATGCTAATGGTCGTCACAGACAAGATGTGAAAAGTCATTAAAGGCAACTTTTGAATATCAGTCTTTAGGCGTGGTAATACATAAAACTGAGCACTTAATGCAAATAAAGCAATCGTGATCAGGCAAGCTAATTTTAGTGATACTACACGTTCTATGGGGGTTTCAAAAGTAAACCAGTTTGCCAACTTTACATTGTAGATATAGGCCATGCGTACACCTGTCAACAACATTACAAATAACGCAGGCATACCAAACCACTCATATCTACTCTCAAAGTTAAACAACTTCGCAACTGACTTCTCTTTCCAAACTTGAGGTAGTATCACAACACTTAATAAAATATGCCCTCCTACCCAAATAGTCGCGCCTAATAAGTGAAGTATTAATAAAAGGTGTAATTCATTCATAACATGCTATTTTTTTAAATATGATATAAGAAAGCTCAAGACACTAATAGGCAAAAGTACTGAAGCCCAAAACAAGGATAAAGGAGTATTCTCTATCCAAACAATATGCATAAAACCTTGTAAGCCCTGAACAAACAATAGAAATTCAGTAAGGACAAACCCAAATAGTAAGCTGAGTATCCCTATTTTAGTAAAAATATTAACATACATTTTTTTCTGTTGTATCATCAACCATAAGCCAAACCCACTCAAGACTCCTAACATATTCAAATGGATAAACCCCACAATCCAACTGCGCAATGCTTGCAATTCGTTGGCTATAGATTCTGATATTACAAACAACTGTGTCCCTATACGCATTGTAAAGCATATTCCTGCTAATATTAATAAAAGCCACACAAAGTTAGCTTCGTTATTATCTCGTTGCTTAAACATCTTATAAACGGGATTTAATAAATATCCCACAGAATAAAATTGCAATAAAACGCCTACTGCATTTAAGTAATGAAGTATAGGTAATTCTACATACCAACTCACGGGTAGAGCATAAGTGAGTATTACAGATACTATCCAAGTGTAATAAAAAGGTTTAAACTTAGATAAAGAGTATCCTTTAAATACAATAGCAAACAACAACGTTAAAAAGGCAGTTAAGAACCAACCGTCAAACTGGAAGTGCAGAAAGAACTGTATGCAAATTTGATAAAAAGCACTTGCTTTACCCATCATGCCAACTGCTGGTCCCAAACACCAAACACCTAAAGTAGAAAATGCCATAAAGAACAAGGATGTTTTTAATAAAACACCTTGCTGCGTTCCTGAGACAGTGTTGTTCTTCCACAGATGCACGACAAATATATAAGAACAGATAATGTGCAATGTAGAAAAGCTAATAGAAGCAGCGGCATATCCCATAAAGGGAAAAGTCACCCCCATTCCAAGCACAGCCAATTGGGTTACCCAAAATAGTCGCGTGTAAAATGTATTTTCCTTATCGTTTTTTAATCCAAACTGTTGCACAAACAATACGTAAACCAGTAAATACAACCAACCTAATAAAGCAATATGAGAGTGCGTATGTAAAACATATAAAAACGTCACTCCTTCTATCGGATAAACGAAAATACTTCTCAACAAAAGCCCCAATAAAGCAGCTATTAAAAAGTTGAATAGAGGAATGATATAATAGATTGGTTTCATATGTTATAATACAAGAAGTGCCTTATACTAAAGGTAAGGCACTTCTATCTAAATTGAAAATCTTAACTAAACTTTTGTTCTAATGCAACTGCACTTGGAAATAATATGTTGTTTTCTAAGTGAATGTGTTTGTGTAAATCCTCTCCAAACTCCTTCAACATAGCATAAGTTACCTTATAAGTATTACATCCATCAGCTGGAGGAGTATAATTATTAGACAGTGCTGCTATTTTGCGGAAGCGATCTCCTTCACCATCATGCTCATGCATCATCATGGCAACTGGATTTTGAACACTCCCAAAGTGAGGAGTATCTAAAGGTTGTCCAGAAATAGTAGCAGATACCATTTTGCGAATAAATGGGAAAAGTACTAATTCTTCTTTCTTCAAGTGTTGACTTAATTCACCAGCACATCCGATAAACAGTTCATTAATTTCTATTAATTCAGGATGTCTATCTCCATGTACGCGACTAAGCTTATTCAAGAACTGTAACAATACTGGTATCTTCTCCTCCACATAGCGATGGTGAGTCTTCTCAATATAATCAGCTAACAAATCCAAAGGCCAGTGTCTAAAGTCAATATTGTTTTCAGCTTGATGCGTTAACAACTTTTCTAACTCATTAATAAGTTCCTCTAGATCTACTGATTTTCTCTCACATACTTCATCAATAGTACGTCCTCCTTTACAGCAGAAATCAATTCCATATTTATTAAATACTGCTGCTGTTCTAAAATCTTCTGCTACAAATGAGCCCACTGTTCTATTTTTCATGATTGTCTTTTTTTAATGTTAATTTGAATACAAATAATACGATTGCAAATATTCCGACTGTAAAGATTACATCCCCTATTGTACGTAGCCATTTCAGCGTATTCATTGCCGGTAATTGCATTAACTCACTTGAGCGAGCGTACCACATACCATGTTGAATACTTTCAATAGCTTGCCATATACCGATTGGCAACAAACTTAAAAGTGCCATTAGTAGCAAACCTAAGTTCAATCCCCAAAAGCCTATTTTTAATAACTTCTCATTCCATTGTACATTCCTGTAGATACTTCTTAATACGAAAAGCATTAGTCCAATCCCCAACATTCCGTACACACCAAACAAAGCAGTATGACCGTGAAGAGGGGTTGTATTTAACCCTTGTACATAATACAGTGCTATGGGTGGATTAATAATAAAACCAAATACACCAGCTCCTAAGAAGTTCCAAAAAGCGACAGCAACCATAAAGTATATCGGCCATTTGTAGTCTTGTAACCAACCTTTATGTGTAGATATTTTATAGTTCTCATAAGCCTCGTACCCTATTAAAGTTAATGGCACAACTTCTAATGCACTAAATGTTGCTCCTAAAGCCATTACTGCCGTAGGCGTACCAGAAAAATACAAGTGATGGAAAGTACCAATAATACCACCTGACATAAATACAATTGTTGAGAATAAGGCTCCATTAGTCGCTGTTTTCGTTTTAATCAATCCCATTCGAACAAATAAAAACGCCAATACCACAGTTGCAAATACTTCAAAGAAACCTTCAACCCATAAATGCACTACCCACCATCTCCAGTATTCTGCAATGGCTAAGTTTGTTTGTCTTCCCCACATTAATCCAGCGCCATAAAATAAGGCAATGGCTCCACAAGAAATTAAGAATAAGATTATCAAATTGCGGTGTTGACTGCCTTTTTCTTTCAATACGGGGATAAGAGGTCTTATCATTAAAGCTAACCAAACAAATAATCCCACGAATAAGAATATTTGCCAAAAGCGACCTAAGTCTACATACTCATATCCTTGATGTCCAAACCAGAAGTTTTGTACCAAGTCAAGCTTTTGCATAATCCCAAACCACTGTCCTATCATTGATCCCAATACAATAATTAGCAAAGCAACAAATAGGAAGTTTACTCCGAATACCTGAAACTTTGGATCTTTTCCACCGACAGCCGGAGAAATATAAAGTCCTGTTCCTAACCAAGCAGTTGCAATCCAAAAAATAGCTAATTGAGTATGCCATGTACGAGTAACAGAATAAGGTAAAATCTTATCTAATGGAATGCCGTATAATCCTTGCCCTTCTACACCATAGTGAGCCGTAATAATACCTAATCCCACCTGTAACAACATCAATAAGCAAACAACCCAGAAATACTTCTTCAGAATTGTCATACTTTTAGTCACTGTTCCATTTGATACTGGGTCTTTGACTGGTACCATTTCTTCTTCTTCCTGTTTAGAAGCTACGTGATAATACACCAATACCCCAACAGCAAAAATCAATAAGATAATACTCACACCTGACCAGGCTAACAGAGGTGTAGTAGCAACATTTCCAACCAAGTCCTCTGCAGGCCAGTTGTGCGTGTAACTGATATCGCTATCAGGTCTATTCGTTACCGTAGCCCATGTTGCCCAAAAGAAGAAAGCATTCATTTGCTGTAATCTCACTGGGTCAGTAATTGAATTATTGGGAATTGCATAGTCTTTTCGCAATTGTGCAAATTCAGGGTCATCAGTAAATAACTTGCTATAATACTCCTGTAAATACAGCCTTGCCATATTGCGTTCAGGTGTTATCGTTAATATCCCTGTTGCTTTATCATACGTATTAGGTCTGATATTAGCTTGTAAGTGTGCTTTTAAATAAGCTTGTTCTTCTAAAGAACTTTCAGCATAAGTTTTATTATACTTTTCCTTTGCGTAATAATCTAATAAATACAAAGCTTCGCGATGTAAATAGTCTGCAGTCCAATCAGGGGCTACGTATGCACCATGTCCCCATACAGATCCAACCTCCTGACCACCGATACTCTGCCAAACATTTTGACCGTCTTTGATATCTTTATCAGATAAGATTACTTCACCAGTAGTCGTTTTGACTTCAGTTGGTACAGGAGGAGCTTCTTGGTAAATTTCTATACCATAATAACCCAGTACCCCAAACGAGAATAACATCACTATCGCAAATGCTATCCATAATTTCTTTTGTTTATTACTCATACTCTTTTAATAAAGGATATTTTTGTCTTTTATTAGTTTTAAAAAAAAGGGAATAAATTCCCTATCTATGATTACACTTTTAAGAAAGTATCACCAGACTTGGTACCATTGGCTAACTCTCTTAAAGTTGTATTCTCTAACATTTGTCGCAACCCCTCTCGGATAGCTTTAAATTTAAAGTGAACAGGGCATGGATGAGTTTCCGAGCACTGTGCTAACCCTAAACCACATCCCTTATATATCGAATCACCATCGATGATATTCACCACCTCACATAACTTAATGCTATCGAGATTAGTTATGGGGATCTCAAATCCACCTCCCACTCCCTTCACGGATTCGACGATACCACTTTTAGAAAGCTTTTGTAATATCTTAGCAGTAAAAGCTTCTGGAGCATCAATCTCCTTGGCAGTCTCCTTAAAGCCTACGCGTTCCCCTTTCAATGATGACACTGAAATAAACACAACAGAACGAATAGCATATTCACAAGCTTTTGAAAACATATTTCATTTTTTAACATTACAAAGATATAAAAACATTTTAATATAAAAGACAAAAATATCTTCTATTTAGCACTAAAAAAAAGCTGTAAATAATAACACCTTATTCTACAGCTTTTAATATTTCTTTATCTAAATACAATATCCTTCACAACTTCTTTGCCCAGCTCTTCATTCAATAATGCAATAATCTTAGACTTTCCATACGTAAGTTCTTCCCTGACTATTGGCGAAGACAATGCTACATAAAGAGTATTGCGCTTGAGAAATACGTCTTGAGTATAATTAGCAATTCCAGGACCTAAAATAGATCGCCAAGCATTCTTAACATCTAAATTGTCAATACCACTTTCAAGGTTATTCTCCTTAATAATGATCTTTAAGATATCTTGGATACTACTCTCCTCTCTAAGGCGTTTATGTACTTCAAATTTTTTCACGATATAATTACTTCAAACTAAATGGAACAGGTCTCTTGTAGTAATACATGATATCATTCTCATTCTTGACAACAAGTTGTTCCTTATTAATCTTGACAATCTCCTCTTTCCATTCAGCAAATTCTGTTTTATAATGCAAGAAGGTACCTTCATTTGTATACTCAACTGTTAGATCTTCTTGGATGTCATTAGTAAGGTATTCTCCGTTAAACTGAGGCATTACCTTTTGGCGAAATCCAACTCCATTTTCCTCAATTTGAAAAAAATCGATGGAAGAATTAATAGTATAATCTTTTTCTTCTTCATTTGGCAGCTTAGCCTTCACTATTTCCCAGTACCCATTAATTTCTTTTATGTCACCAGAATTGATACTTTGGCTACAACCAAAAGTAACGAATAGCATAGTTAAAGCTAAAAAAGAATATAAATATCTCATATTTCTACTATTTAAAGAATGAATCAACGAACTCATACTTATTAAACACTTGCAAGTCTTCAATCCCTTCACCAACACCTATATACTTAACAGGTATTTTGAACTGATCAGAAATACCAATCACAACACCACCTTTAGCAGTTCCATCTAACTTAGTTACAGCAAGGCAATTCACCTCTGTAGCGGCAGTAAATTGTTTTGCTTGTTCAAAAGCATTCTGCCCAGTAGAACCATCTAAAACAAGTAATACATCATGAGGTGCATCTCCAACAACTTTTTGCATAACGCGTTTCACCTTAGACAATTCATTCATTAGATTAACCTTATTGTGTAAACGTCCAGCAGTATCAATGATCACTACATCGGCATTTTGAGTAACAGCTGACTGCAAGGTATCAAACGCTACAGAAGCAGGGTCACTTCCCATTTGTTGTCTAACAATTGGCACGCCAACTCTATCTGCCCAAACCTGCAACTGATCTATCGCAGCAGCTCTAAAGGTATCTGCAGCACCTAAAACAACACTCAAGCCAGCTTTCTTAAATTGATAAGCCAATTTTCCAATTGTGGTTGTTTTACCAGCACCGTTTACTCCTACTACCATAATGACATAAGGCTTTTTATCCTTAGGAACTTCAAATTCAGTTGCCTCTCCAGATTTAGTTTCGGATAGTAAACCAGCAATCTCCTCTCTTAAAATTTGATTTAATTCTTCTGTACCAACATACTTGTCACGAGAAACTCTTTCCTCTATGCGTTCGATAATTTTAAGTGTTGTATTTACACCAACATCTGAACTAACAAGAACTTCCTCTAAATTATCCAATACATCGTCATCAACCTTAGACTTTCCTGCAACAGCCTTAGTTAATTTAGAGAAAAAAGAAGTCTTCGACTTTTCAAGACCTTTATCTAAAGTTTCCTTCTTATCAGAAGAAAATAACTTCTTAAAAAAACTCATAATACACCTATTAATAGCTACAAATATAGAAAATATCTATTTATAACTATATATTCTTTTATTCGTCAAGAATAAACTATAATTATTCAAAATAAAAAAAGCTGCCTTATCAGACAGCTTTTTTTCAAGATTTTATAATGGTAAAATTACTTCTTGTTAAAGAATTCATCCACAAAATCAGGAGCCATAACAGACTCAACAAATGTGTAAGCACCAGTTTTTGGTGATTTAACCATTTTTATCGCTTTAGTCAACTTCTTAGAAGATGTTCTTAAAGTTGCTACGGTTTTCTTTGCCATGACTAACTAATTATTTAATTTCTTTGTGAACTGTTACTTTCTTCATGATAGGGTTGAATTTTTTAATCTCCAATCTATCAGGTGTGTTTTTCTTATTCTTAGTCGTAATGTATCTTGAAGTTCCTGGTAAACCAGATGCTTTATGTTCAGTACATTCTAAGATTACTTGTATTCTGTTACCTTTCTTTGCCATCTTATTCTATTTTTTGTGGTATGAATTATTTTACTAACCCTTTTGCTTTAGCATCTTTCAATACCGCAGTAATACCTTTTTTATTAATTGTTTTTAATGCAGATGTTGATAATTTCAATGTTACCCATCTGTCTTCTTCAGCAATGTAGAAACGTTTTTTAACTAAGTTTACAGAAAACTTTCTCTTAGTTTTATTCATCGCGTGAGAAACGTTGTTTCCAACCATTGCTCTTTTACCAGTAATTTCACAAACTCTTGACATTATTTCTTATCTTTTATTTCAATATTCAAAATCAGGGTGCAAAGTAACGAAAAAGAAAATTATCTTACAAATTCTTTTAGGTTATTTTTTTAATATTTCATTATATATCAATTCTAAACCCTTTGCTATTGCGCTATTTATAACCTTTTCCCTTGGTTGTCCTAACTCATATTTTTTTGCAAATATACGAGAAGGTGTTGCAATCCCAATATATACTGTTCCTACTTCAACATCAGAATCTCCCTTCGATGGTCCAGCATTTCCAGTAGTTGCTATAGCGTAATCACTCTTAAACTTTAATCGTGCTTGCTCAGCCATTTCCATAGCTACCTCTTCACTAACTACTGAATGTTGTTGTATTGTTTCAGGATTAACTCCTAAAATATTTACTTTACTCTCTGTTGCATAACAAATAATTCCTCCTTTAAAGTAAGCCGAGGAACCTGGTAACGCATTGAACAAAACTGCAAAACGTCCACCTGTACAACTTTCTGCAAAAGAAATAGTTTTATTTCGATTTTGCAACTCTTTTATGACAATTTCAGGAAAATCAATATCTTCATATGCCCTTATGTAAGGCAACACCTTTTCGGGAATCAAAGAAACCTGATTATCAATCTCTTTCAATAATAATTCACGATCACTCCCCCTGGTTGACAATCGCAATCTAACTTTCCCAGGACTTGGCAGATAAGCAAGCTTTATATTTGGAGGCATTCTATCTTCCCACTCTGCTAAATATTCAGCTAATAAACTCTCGCCAATACCATAGGTGATTATCGTTTTATGAACATTAAAAACACCTTGAAAGTGTTTCTTAATATAAGGCACTAATTCTTCTTCAAAAATGGTTTTCATTTCAAAAGGAACTCCTGGAAAAGAAACAAAAGTGGTATTCTCTTTTTGCATCAACATACCTGGAGCAGTACCTACTTTATTAAATAAAACAGTAGAAGTAGAAGGTACTAAAGCCTGTTGCTTATTAATATCAGAAATAGGCTTTTTAAAAATACTTTCCAACAGTACAGTGACGTGTTCAAGTACTTTGCTATTCTTAACTAAGACATCATCAAAAAACTCACAAAAGACCTTTTTAGTAACATCATCCTTAGTCGGACCTAAACCACCAGTTAAAATAACCAAGTCACGTTTTCCAACACAATTCGCTAAAGCCTTCTTTATCTCCTCACTTTTATCTGAAATAGTAAGGATCTCATCGACCTGAAAACCAAGTTTATCTAATTCCTTAGCTAAATACGCAGAGTTAGTATCGATAATTTGACCTATCAATATTTCATCTCCAATCGTTACAATGCTTGCGTGCATAAGTATTCGCTTTATAAGTCAAAATCTTTCTTTATCTCTTTACGAGCATTTTTCACATGCATTTGAAAAGATTTGAAAATTTCTTTCACTTCCTTTGTCTTTCCTTGATCCAAAGTCCACTCTTGAATTTGATTAGCCTCGTCAATAGCTTGATCAACACCTAAAAACTCCAAGGAAGGTTTTAAGCTCTTTATATGCTTTTCTACTTTAGCATACTCTTTCTCGTCAATCCCCTTTTTAATCTTCTTTAATCGCTTTTTTGAGTCCAATAGAAAATCAATCAGTCGGGCGCGTACTAACTCCTTATCATTATTATACTCCCTATATAAAGGTCCTAAATCGTAATATAACGCCATACAATTATTTTACATTTAAACGCAGTACCTTCTTGCCTTCGATTGTAGCTTCAAGAACATCTCCTTCAAAAACTTTACCCACTCCTGCAGGTGTTCCTGTAAATATTAAATCGCCTTTTTTCAACGTAAAATACTTTGACACTTCAGCTATAACTTCATCAATATTCCAAATCATCTGAGAGGTAGACGCCTTTTGAACTATATTGTTATTCTGTTCTAATGTAAAAACGCTATCATAAAGATTACTAAGCTCACTCTTATCAAAAAACTCTCCCACAGCTGCAGCCCCATCAAACGATTTAGCCTTCTCCCATGGCAAGCCTTTCTCTTTTAGCCTAGACTGTACATCTCTTGCTGTAAAATCAATTCCCAATGTTACTTCATCATAGTATTTTGAAGCAAACTTCGGTTCGATATACTTTCCTACCTTGGTGATTTTTACCACTACTTCAACTTCGTAATGCACGTCATTTGAAAATTCAGGAATAACAAAAGGCACCTCTTTTCCCAATAAAGCAGAATCAGGCTTAATAAACAAGACAGGTTCTGCTGGTCGTTCATTATTTAACTCCTCAATATGATCAACATAATTACGACCAATACATAGAATTTTCATATTCTATTACTTTTAATTTAAAACTTAGTATTCAGTTTTCGCAATTTAATTGCTGTCAACACTTTTTTGGTATACAAAGGAAAATCAGCATTCTGAATCCAACCATAATAGCCTGGCTCATTCTCTAATACTTCTTCAACAAGCGCACCTTTGTGTTTTCCAAAAGTAAAAATCTCTTGATCATCTTCGTTCAATGCAATAAAACCTGCAAAATCAACACTTTTCTTACGCGTAGTAAACTCAGATAAAAACTTCATATCATTTTCCAAATCCTCGTAACGATCCAATTGAGCTTTCAAGATTTCATAAGTTGCATTTGTATCTGCCTCAGCTGAATGCGCATTTTCCAAAGATTCATTACAATAAAAGCGATAAGCTGCACTTAAAGTTCGCTCTTCTTTCTTGTGAAAAATAGTTTGTATATCTACAGATACGCGATTTCCCATATCAAAATCAACACCTGCACGCAACAACTCTTCGACCAATAAAGGAATGTCAAAACGATCCGAGTTGAAACCAGCCAAGTCTGAATCTTTTATCATATTAAAAATAAGCGGTGCTAACTCCTTAAAAGTTGGTTCATTTGCAACTTTCTCGTCAGTTATTCCGTGTATAGCTATTGACTGAGGAGGAATAGGGCGCTCGGGATTCACTAACCAAGTTTTACTTTCCTTATTCCCATTCGGAAATACTTTTAAGATTGCTATTTCTACGATTCTATCTCTTGCTACATCGATGCCTGTTGTCTCTAAATCAAAAAAACAAATAGGTCTATTTAATTTCAACTCCATTATTCAAATTGTTTAACTACAAATATAGGAAATGTAAATCAGTAGGTAATATGTAAAATAGTTAACTTTTATCAATTACATGAAACAAAAATAGGTCATCTACAATAATTAGATAACCTATCTCTGATTTTAAAAATATTAAAATTCTATTATTAGCCTACTTTTTCTTCAAATGGAGATTTTTTTACTTCATCTTCAATATCACATGACAAACTTTCTAAAAATGCTGTAATGTCATTTACCTGTTCATCCGTCAACTCTTTGTTGCTTTGAAGTTTTCCCATAATGCGAACAGCTTCTTTCAAGTCTACGATTGAACCATCGTGGAAATAAGGACTTGTATGTTGAATATTGCGCAATCCTGGAACTTTAAACATATATTTCTCTCCTTCTTTTTTAGATAAATCGTATAACCCTGCATCTATATTTTTAGATTTTGTCAACTCCCAGTAATCTCCATATACTCCAAATTTCTGAAACATTTGTCCACCCAATGCCACACCATTATGACAAGTAATACACCCTGTACTAATAAATTCTTCGAGACCTTTTTTCTCTTGGGCAGTTAAAGCTTTATCATCACCTTCTAAAAACTTGTCAAATCTACTCTCTGGGTTTAAAGTTCTTTCGAAGGCACCGATAGCTCCTGTCAGATTTTCAAATGTAATTGGGTCTGCTTCCCCTTGATATACCTCTGCGAACATCTTTTGATACATCTCAATTTTTTTTATGCGATCTATCAATTGTTTTTCACTTTTAATATTGTGTTCTACAGGATTTAATATAGGTCCTCCTGCTTGTTCCTCAACATCCTTGGCTCTACCATCCCAAAATTGCATTTTATGCAACGAAGCATGAAACACTGTTGGCGAATTTCGTCCACCTAAAGATCCGTCATCACCTGGTGAAAACGCTTTATTATCTACTCCAAAAGTTTCAAGATTATGACAGGAGTTACAACTTATATTTCCCTCGCCTGAAAGACGAGTGTCAAAATAAAGATACTTACCTAATGCTACTTTATTGTCGTCCAGCTTTTCGTATTCTACTGATGAAATAGGTTGAAAGAATGTTTTCGCTTTAGTTAATAACTCTGACTCTATATTGTTCGATTCTGTATTCTCTTGAGTTGTCGTTGTCTTTTTACAAGCTACAAAAGAACAAAGCACTGCAAGTGCTAACACTTTTTTCATGGTTAATTATTTTAGTATTGTCGCTATTAGTTTTATACACTAAAATTACCCATACTACTATACTATAATTATGACAAATATCAGATTAAACCAAAATAACGTTTACTTAAAAACAAGTAATAAAACATATTAATAATTCAAATAAACTATCTAAAAAAAACACATTGAATAAATATTATTTTGTTTTATTAAAATATTATTCTATTTTGGTGGTAACCAATTCAACTTACTATGAAAAGTTTTTTAACATTATCGACTATTACAGTTGGCTTATTGTTTCTTACAAGCTGCCAGACAACTGAAACAATAGTATCCTCACCGTACTCGTTAAATAAAAGTAACAACAATATCTACTCAGCTAAAACTTTTATGTTTAAAAACTACTACTTCACATATAACAATGGCGAGGCAACGTTAGTTTATCAACAAGACAAAAAGTTAAACAACGACTCGAAACCAGTCTTTTTATCTCTAAAAGAAAATAGTGAGGTAACAAAATACCAAGAATTCATTGATGAAGATAGAGAAATCATCGTAAGGATTATAAGTGATCATGAAGTGAGATTAAGAGTCAATAAATCATCTTATACCTTATACAACCCAAACTATGTTAAAGAAGCAAATGCTGATACAGATAAGATTCTCGCAGACATTGCTATATGGAGAAACTCCAAATATTAATAAAAGAAGAGGGTGTCCCAAAAGGTCACCCTCTTTTGTATTATATAAAACGTTACTTTTCTCTTAGATTAAAAGTTCTTGCAATTAAAACGAGTTTTAGACTTATAA